>NZ_JNGB01000241.1:0-3317 GCF_001029355.1 Robinsoniella sp. RHS | reverse complement strand
CTGGGTGACAGTGAATTTACTGCTTATACAGAACCTCTAATATTTGGAACAAACGGTGACTACGTCATTTCGTACCGCTCGGTAGACAGAGCCGGAAACACAGAAAAAACCAGAACAATCCGGTTTACGGTGGATTTACAGCCGGGTGAGCTTGTTTTTGAAGACAATTTTGATGTGTATGATGCCGGTACATTCACAGACCTGGATACAAAAGGATATACAGCCATTAATGGAGAATCTATTGAGATTGAAGAACAGGAATCAGGGAAACTGCTGAAATTAAACGGTATTGGTCAGGATGTGAGACTAATGCACAAGGCCGATTGGCCAAGTACGGTGATGACCTTTGATTATAAGTTTCAGAATCCGTTGGGCGGCCTGGAAGGTCTTTATCCAAGCAACTATTTTCAAAATCTGAGTCCGGACAGTATGTATGCATATCCAATGCTGCCAGGCTGGGGCGGTATTCTCCTGCAGCAGAATGTAAACGGTAATGCAAACAATATTACGGGAATCAGTAATGATGTTTATCCGTTACAGGCAGATACATGGTACAAGGTAAAAATGCAGACATCTGATGATCATATGGCAATTAAAATCTGGACCAGGGATGCCGAAGAGCCGGAAAACTGGATGGCAGAACGTGACGTTAGCGGATTGAGCGGCGGCGGCGGTCTCTACTTCTCCTTCTCAGGCAAAGCAGGTGAAAATGCTGCATACATAGATAATGTTGAAGTCAGAGGATTTGAGACAAGTTCAGAAGTAACCAGAGTCATTTTTGAAGCAGATCCACAGGATGCAACAGTTTCCATAACAGATAGCCAACCGGAAGCGGATGGAAGTTATTTATTGCAGAGAGGTTCTTACACTTACACTGTTTCTGCAGAGGGATACATGGATTTGACAGGTACACTGGAAGTAAACGGTGATATCACAAAGAGCATCTACACGGCGCTGCAGAGAAAACCGGTTTCCAGGGAACAGTTGGATCAGCTGATTGAACAGGCATGTGCAATTACAGATGCCGAACTGAAGAAATATACGGATGATAGTGCAAAGGCATTTAAAAATGCCCTGGAAGCAGCAGTAAGACTTTCAGAAGATGCATTCCAGCCGGAAGTAGATGCAGCGGCAGAAGCACTGGATGCAGCAATCAAAGGACTTACTGCAAAGCCACCGGTCTACAGAGACCAGTTGAATGTGTTGATTCAGAATGCCCGTGCAGTTACAGCAGCGCAATTGCTTCTGTATACAGATGAAAGTGTAAGAGTATTTAAAAATGCATTGGAAGCAGCAGTAAGACTTTCTGAAAATGCATCCCAGGCGGAAGTAGATGCAGCAGCAAGAGCACTGGATGCGGCAATCAAAGGTCTTACCAAAAAACCGGAGACTAATGTTCAGCAGCCAATTGATGTATCAAAACTGTCAATAGGCAGCATAGCTCGCCAGACCCATACCGGCAGATCCATAAAACCATCGGTAACAGTAAGATATGGAAGTAAGGTATTAAGGGCAGGTACAGATTATACCCTTACCTATAAGAATAATGTAAATCCCGGCAAAGCACAGCTTATACTCACTGGAAAAGGCGGCTATAAAGGCAGCATTACAAAGACATTCGTAATCGCAGCAAAAAAAGGAAAGATCTATACAGTGGGAGATTACCAGTACAGAGTTTTAAATTCATCTGTAAAATCGGGGACAGTAAGATTCTTAAAGCCGGTGAAGAAAAGCTTAAAAAAAGCCAGGGTTCTGTCTACAGTTAAGATTGGAAATTACAGTTATAAAGTAACGGAGATTGGAAAAGAAGCATTTAAGAATAATAAGAAGTTAACTTCCGTGATAATTGACAAGAATGTAAAAGTAATCCATAGTTATGCTTTTTCAGGCGCCAAGCAACTGAAAAGCATTACTGTAAAATCCAAAGTATTGAATAAGGTATATAAAAATACATTTAAGAACATTCATAAAAGAGCGGTTATCCGGGTGCCATCTTCTAAACTGAGAGCATACAAGAAACTGATGGCAAATAAAGGACAGAGCAAAACCGTTGTAATAAGAAAGTAAGGAAAGTATCAATATGTCAATATTAAAATTAGAACCGGCATTTAAAGAATACATCTGGGGCGGAGATAAGCTGATTAAAGATTTTCACAAGCATTACAGCGGAAAGACTCTTGCTGAGTCCTGGGAACTGTCCTGCCATGCAGACGGCAGTTCCCGGATTGCCGGGGGTGCATTCAGGGGAAAAACCCTGAGTGAATATATAGAATGGGAGGGTAAAAAAGTTCTGGGGAACCGTTGTGCAGCATTTGACGGATTCCCAGTACTGATTAAGTTCATTGATGCAAGAGAGAATCTGTCCATACAGGTTCACCCGGACGATGAATATGCCCTGAATAAAGAAGGACAGTATGGAAAGACGGAGATGTGGTACGTAGCTGACTGCACAGAAGATGCTTATCTGTATTACGGGTTTTCCAGGGAAATCTCAAAAGAAGAGTTTCGGCAGCGGATTGAGGAGGAAACTATATTAGATGTCCTGAATAAAATTCCTGTTGAAAAAGGTGATGTATTTTTTATTGAAGCCGGTACGCTTCACGCAATTGGTGAGGGTATTGTAATTGCAGAAATACAGCAGAATTCAAATGTTACTTACCGTGTATATGACTATGGCAGAAAGGATGCGGAAGGTAAAAAAAGAGATCTGCATATTGAGAAGGCTCTGGCTGTGACAAACCGCAGTCCAAAAGTGCGTTCCGATAATTTCGAACCTCATCTTGGCAGCTGTAAATATTTTATGGTAGACAAGCTCACTCTGGATGGGAAGGTAATGAAAGAGATGAGTGGAGAAACAGATGGAAGTACATTTGTACATATTTTAGTTATTGAGGGAAACGGCGTTATTAAGAATGGAGAAGAAATTTCATTTTTAAAGGGTGACAGCCTGTTTATTACAGCATCTTCAGGACGATTTGAAATCAAAGGAAACTGCCAGGTGCTGATTACGACTATTCCATGAAAATAATCAAAGTTATGAAAAAGGAGAAAAAGCTTATGAGGAAAAAGTTAGTAGCAAGTCTGTTATCTGCAGCAATGTTAGTAAGTTCTGTTCCGGGAGTTGCAATGGCAGAGCAGGCAGATGTAAACAGCAGCAGCCAGGTAATGGCTGAGATCTATGTATCAGCGGGTACAGAGCCTGGAACAGGAAACGGGTCGGAGGAAAAGCCCTTTGCAAGTATGGAAGAGGCAAAACAGGCGGTACAGGGATTAAATGACAATATGACCGGAGATATCGTTGTTTATTTTGATGACGG
>NZ_JNGB01000034.1:0-81912 GCF_001029355.1 Robinsoniella sp. RHS | reverse complement strand
GGTTTTCTCAGAATGATGGGACCCCTGGGGTTGTGGCATGCTGAACGCGACTGGCGTAAAGCAACTGATCTTGAGAACGGAATTTGTTTTTCATTCTGTAACCAGAAAAACGAACAAACTTTCATCTTCTCTTACACAAACAGCCGAAACATACTGCGCAGCATCCAATAAAGAACAGCCTGTCACAGTCCAAGGGTCTCCACCAGGCTGAGAAA
The DNA here is from genome assembly GCF_001029355.1 of Robinsoniella sp. RHS. NCBI lineage: Bacteria > Bacillati > Bacillota > Clostridia > Lachnospirales > Lachnospiraceae > Robinsoniella > Robinsoniella sp. RHS. The sequence continues at coordinate 81,697 of NZ_JNGB01000034.1, read as the reverse complement.
ACCAGCTTTGTATCAACGAATGCTATCTCGGAAAGATGGGTGTGGGAAACTGGTATGGGCGGAGGAAGCGTAGAGCAGAGCTGAGTATTTACTTACCTTTCCGGAGTGTTTTTTGGCGGATAGTATTCGACTGGCTCCCATCGGATACTAAGCGGGTACTGAACCGAGAAATCCATCAGGATTTCTCGGTGAATGCCCGCGTGCCGCCAAAAAGCGCTTCGGAAAGGTTAGAAAATACCAGTTCTGCGGCCAGCTGAAGGAGCCCATGCCAGTTTCCCACACCCATCTTTCCGTACACTACCTACATCTACAAAGCGTCCCTTTCTCAACAAAACCCAAATTTAAGATAAAATTATTCGCTGCTTATTCTTTATAATTTATTATTTCATCAAAAACATTTCCGGCTGCCCTGATATTCGACTCATTTCCCACCGTCACCACAGCTCCCCTTTTCAAAGCATCCCCTATGGTGTTCGCAGCAGCTTCCCGATCCTTCAGCGATGCGTTTTTAATATCTTCTATCATATGATTCACCACAGCCGGATCTGCGCCGCTTATGGCCAGACGCATATCCCACATTCTTCTGTCAAGAATACCCAATGGCTTTGTCACAAGACCATATGCATTTAAAATATAACCATCCAGTTCTTCTTTCGTAATCTCCATCCTCTTTAGAAAATCTGCCGTACCCGCAAAAATATCCAGAGTAGATTTTACATTGGGATCCCCATAACTGTAAAGACAGAATGTTCCGTCTGTAGGATCTCCTACCGTGACCCCTGCACTATAGGCATCTGAACGGAAACGGATCTGGGGTATGATATACTTGTCTTTAGCCGCCATTAAATATGGCAGATATCTCCCTTTAAAATTTTTATCGCCCCTGAAGTCTCCCACTGCAGCACTGTATTGATTTGAAGACTCCACGCAGATTCCCTTCTTTCTCTTAGCATCCATAAAATCACCGTAGTTCAGCATCTTCTTTTTCAGTACCGGCAGCTGGCTGAGTTTATCGACCGCCGTTTTCTCTATCTTTGACAGTGCTTTGGAAGCTGCCGCAGATGCTATGATAAGCTTCTCTCTATGCATCACACTCTTCTTTATTTCTTCTAATTTAACTACTACACTGCTAAGATAGTCTGCATCCTGCTCCAGTTTTTGAAGAATCTTTTTCAGGAAACGATATAAATCCTGTCCGTTTACCGCATTATAAAACCGGGCACTGTTCCTGATATACCCCAGTGCCAGATCTTCCGCCAATGTCATGGGGTCATCGGTTCTGGACAAATCATAATCCGGAAGGGATTTATTTAATACCCGGATCATTTCTTCTCTTTGATGAAACTTAATATTACCCATCACTTCCAGGAGAAAATCCAGTGCGGTTCCATAATCCTCTGTCAGCCCCTCCCAGCTCACCACTAACATCGGCCTGCTGTTTTCCCCAGCTTCTGCACCGGGATACAGTTCATGAATCGATAAATCATATAAGTATTCTTCTGCAATATTTTTCTGCTTGTCTGCCGTGTACTTTTCAGTATCCAGTTCTGTAAGCAGCAATTCATAAAGTGCCAAGTAGAAGAAATCCTCTTCCGGCACGGAACTGATATCAAAATAAATCCGAAAACTGCCCGCATGTTCAATCGGTGCCGCACAAGTATAGCTTACCATATCCCCAAATTTTTTCTTTCTATAAGAAGTTGCCTTTTCCAGATCCGGCAGTTCCTTTGGTTGAATCATAAAACTGCTGTTACTTTGTTCCGTTTCATTCCATTCCCGAAACTTCCTGGTATCTTCTACCAGTTGCTGTCGCTGCCCCACTGACATAGACTCTTTCATCTTCTTCAGATAATCATCCCGTTCCTGCTCCATCTGTTCCGCCAGCCCCGGCTTGGGTATCGTCACAACAAAAGCACTCCGTTTGGGCACTAAAGCTTCTTTTACCAGCCGTTTTAAAATCAACTGCTCCTTATCCCGGGAAATTCTGCAAAAGCAGTCCTGATATCTGCTATGATAATCGATTCTGCCTGTCCTGGTCCAATAGGTGGCAATTTCCTCCGAAACGTCAACTGCCACAGCAGTTGCCTCCCGCATCAGTGATTCTGCAAGTTCTCTGCTCTTCATACATGCCCGGTATATTTCCGGACTGAATCCATTTTCGGACAAATCTTTTAACGCCCTGTTTATCGAATCTTTAAACGACTCCTTCTGCATTACATCCGCATCCAACAGGCGGAATACCAGATAGGGAAAAGAAGTATCTACATTAATAAAAGCGGTCATAGAATTATGAAGACCTGCCTTTTTTGCATAATCATGCCATACAAAACTTTCATTATTCATCATATCGGTAATAAAGCCCCAATATATTAAATCATCCCAGGAACACCCGGACAAATCCACGGCATAATCCACAATAGAAGCATGGTCTGCGTTATCTTCTTCATATGCCGGGCTATCCACTATCTGTTCCACATAGCCGGGCCGGACCTGCTCGTTGGTATATTGGCTTAAATCGATCTGTTTCCTTTCCGATTTGGAAAGATATTCTTTTTCTATGAAGTCCATTACTTTTTTAAAGTCCATATCTCCATAAAGAATGATCAGACTATTGCTGAAAGAGTAAAAACGTTCATAAGTCTGCAAAGTATGCTCATAAGTAAGTCCCTTATAATTCAGGTGGGCTTTCCCAATACAGTTTGAGGCATATAAGCCGGGATACAATGCATGAATCAGATTATCATCTGCATTACTCTCAACATCTGTCAAATAACCAAAGTCTTCACTCAGAACCGTTCCCTTCATGAGAATAGGACTATCCACATCTTCCAGTTCATACCGCAATGCTTCTCTTTTAAAGAAATTATCATTCTTTAATATATCGGGACTGACCATACAGCTTAAGTAAACATCCATCATTTTCATCAGCTGGTCTTCACTCTTACTGCACACCGGATAAATCGTGAACGTTGGATAGGTAAAGGCATTAAAAAAAGTATTATAACTCTTATTACCCATATCAAAGAAGATATCCTTGCTGGGATATTTTTCGGAAGATGCCAGAATTGCATGTTCAAATACGTGATTGGTATCTGTTTCATCCACATATGGAGTCCTATAGATGATACTAAATCCCAATTCCGGATCATCGTTTTTTATACATGCTGCCTGGGCACCACTCTTTTCATGTTCAAATAATGTAATATCAGCTCCTAATTGTCCGATCACGCTTTTCTCTTTTACCCGAAATCCGGATACCGGATCTGTCATTTCTAAAATATTGCTATTTTTCTCTGTCACTATTGTTTTCCTTTATACATATTAAAATTTATAACTATTTATAATATAGTCGATAAATTCAGAATACGCAACCATTTACTCCTATCTTGCAGTACCTCAAGAGATTTCCAGAACCATATCCCCCCCGTATTCACACCTTAATTTAGAAAACCTGTGCATTAACGAACAAATCCTGATTCCTGAATGAAATCATAATTCACGACATTAAATTTACACTTCAATACATTTATGATCTTTAATAAACACAAAAATAGTATTATATATCTGCATTTAAACAAACCTTACATGTCATCAAATTTACAGAATATCTAATTAAACATAAAAGAGGATATAAAAAATGAAAAATAACTACTTCCGGCACCAGAATAAACCTATCGAAATAATTGCACTTTTTCAAGTATTTCTTATAATTATATTATTGATGAGTTCCCACATTATCATTTATAACTTTAATCATATGCAAGCCGAAGTACCTGATTTAAAAACTTTTTACAGTTACGGCCGCAAACAATTTTATGAATCGCATCATTATGATCGGAAATACAATTTATTAATTATGAAAATAACATTTTATCTAAGTTTCTTTAATATTTACGACTTCATCGCAATTATATGTCTGGTACCATGTCTATATATTTTAAAACATAATAGTTTAAAGTTGGAATTCATTCTAGTCATGGTAGTTTTTACCACTGGCGGATTATTGTCTTTTCAGCCCAGCTTTTATGTAAATAGCCGGATCCTTGATACGGCATTGAGAAATCAATGTTATATGTGGCTGCAGATTACTATATTAATTGCATTTATTTTCATTCTCATACTTGGATCTATATGAGAATATTCTTTAGATATTCTTTAAACGGTATTACGCTTTTAAACAACGGACAAATAATATTGTTGGGAATTTCATTTGTCATCATGTTTAGCCTGTTAGCTTCACTGATTCCCATATTCATCAAAAACTTTTGAGTAATTTCCACTTTTTTGTCAAATACTACAGATATAATGCTGCAAATACAATTCTGCCAGGTTTAAAAAATATTTTTCCCTTGACATTTTCTCAATTTTGTCTTATCTTTATTAAAGAAGTAAAAGGGAGTAGCTAACACGCAAGTGTTTACGATGTCGTCAGTACGATGGTTTCCATCCGTATCGTAACTAAGTAGCGAGACTTTTATTGCAGCGTGAATTGTATGCAATAGGAGGATCGTTTTTTTTATGCATACAAGGAACCATATAAAGGAGGCATTCATATGAAGAATTATTACACCCTTTCCAAAGAAGAAGTTATGGAACAGGTAAATGGCAGCAGTGAATATCTGACCACTGATGCAGCCATTGCAAATCAGCACAAATACGGTAAAAATGTACTGGTTGAGGGAAAAAAGAAAAGCACTTTACAGATTTTTCTGGAACAATTCAAAGATTTCTTAGTTATTATCTTAATCGTTGCCGCTGTCGTATCCGGATTTTTAGGAGATATTGAGAGCACAATTGTAATTCTTGTTGTTATCACCATAAACGCAATATTGGGTACTGTCCAGACGCTGAAAGCAGAACAGTCACTGGATAGTTTAAAGACACTGTCTGCTCCATCCGCCAAGGTTATGAGAGACGGTATTGTACATGAAATTCCATCCGCCGAGGTAACCATTGGTGACCTTGTTGTTCTGGAAGCCGGGAATTATATTCCAGCAGATGGACGTATTATTGAAAATGCAAGCCTTAAAATAAACGAAAGCGCTCTTACCGGTGAAAGTGTCAGCGTAGAGAAGACGGATCAGGTACTTTCAGGAGAAAAGCCTCTGGGTGACCAGACTAACATGCTGTTTTCCGGCAGTTTTGTAACCTACGGAAGAGGATCTTTCCTGGTTACCGCAATCGGTATGGAAACGGAAGTGGGCAAAATTGCCAGTCTTTTAAAATCCACTTCTGAGAAAAAAACCCCACTGCAGGTTAATCTGGATAACTTTGGGCAAAAGCTGTCCATACTTATTTTAGTAGTCTGTGCTCTGGTATTTGGAATTAACATTTTCCGTGGAAATCCAATCGGAGACTCCTTCTTATTTGCTATTGCATTAGCTGTAGCCGCCATACCGGAAGCCTTAAGCTCGATTGTAACCATTGTGCTTTCTTTCGGAACACAGAAAATGGCAGCGGAACATGCGATTGTCAGAAAGCTGCAGGCAGTGGAAGGACTGGGAAGCGTTTCTATTATCTGTTCGGATAAAACAGGTACACTGACCCAGAATAAGATGACAGTAGAACATTACTATATTGACGGAAAAAACATTGCAGCCAAAGACATTGATTCTGGAGACTCTTATCAAAAACAACTATTATATTCCAGTATTCTCTGCAATGATTCTACGAATCTGGACGGAAAAGAAATCGGTGATCCTACGGAAACTGCACTGATTAACCTTGGTGACAAGGTAGGCGTGGCAGCACTTCCTACACGTGCAAAATTCCCGCGTATCAGTGAAATACCTTTTGACAGTGACCGTAAGCTTATGTCCACCTTACACAACATTGACGGACGAATCATCATGATTACAAAAGGTGCCGTAGATGTATTAAGCAACCGCCTTACCTCCATTCAGAAAAAAGGGGAAGCCTGTCCGTTTACTCCGGAGGATGCTGAAGATCTTGCCGTAATGAATGAACACTACTCCATGAATGGACTTCGAGTCCTAGCATTTGCATACAAAGTCCTGCCTGCACCTGCATCACTTTCCGTGGATTTTGAAGATGACCTTACTTTCCTGGGATTGATTGCCATGATGGATCCGCCGCGAGAAGAATCCGCTGAAGCGGTTTCAAAATGTATTCAAGCCGGTATTAAACCGATTATGATTACCGGTGACCACAAAATAACTGCTGCTGCGATCGCAAAAAGAATCGGTATTTTAAAAGATATCTCGGAAGCCTGTGAAGGTGCAGATATTGAAAATCTCTCCGATGCAGAGCTTGAAAATTTCGTAGAGCACATCAGTGTATATGCCAGAGTTTCACCGGAACATAAGATCCGTATAGTCCGGGCATGGCAGAACAAAGGCAACATTGTATCCATGACCGGCGATGGTGTTAATGACGCACCTGCACTGAAACAAGCGGATATTGGTGTTGCTATGGGAATTACCGGAAGTGAAGTTGCAAAAGATGCTGCCTCTATGGTATTAACCGATGATAACTTCGCTACTATCGTAAAAGCAGTAGAAAATGGACGTAATGTCTATGCTAACATTAAAAATTCCATCAAATTCCTCTTATCCGGAAACTTTGGTGCAATTTTAGCTGTACTTTACGCTTCCATCATGGCACTGCCGGTACCATTTGCCCCAGTACACCTGCTGTTCATCAACCTGCTGACAGACAGTCTCCCGGCAATCGCCCTGGGTCTTGAGCCTCATACCGGCGATGTAATGAAAGAAAAGCCCCGCCCAAAAAATGAATCTATCCTTACGAAAGATTTTCTGGTTGGAATTGGCGTGGAAGGGCTCTCTATCGGCGCTACTACAATGATTGCCTTTTTACTTGGCAACAGTGCAGGCGGTGCAGCCGTTGGAAGCACAATGGCATTCGGAACACTTTGTATGGCAAGACTGGTTCATGGATTCAACAGTAAATCCGACCATCCTGTAATCTTTACGAGAAAGTTCTTTAATAACAAGTTTTTGATCGGCGCTTTCTTAATTGGTTTTGTCTTAATCAACGCAGTACTCCTGACACCAGGCTTACACAGCGTATTTAAGGTTGCTGACCTGAGTATGCAGCAGCTGTTTACCGTTTATGGTCTGGCTCTTGTCAATCTTCCGGTTATTCAGGTATTAAAGGCAATCAGAAGCCGTAGAAAATAGAACATTGCATTGAAACAAAACAAGCGCTTCCGGGAGAACAAATATTTGTTCCCGGAGCGCTTGTTTTGTATTTCACTTGTTTTGATTTCAATTGTTTTATATTTCCCTTATTTTGCAGTTAAAATCTCACATAAAGCCCCAAACACCATCTCATCCAGCCCCAGTGCCTGCAAAGCTGACACAGCATGGAGCGCATTCTTTGCATCTCTTACAATGAAATAAATCTCTTCCTTCAGATTATATTCTAACTGAGTCTTTTCCAGGTAAGCAAATGTCTCGGTCACCACATCATTTTCTGCCAGCTCCACTCCATCTTCAAAGGAAACGATGACTTCCTCTGTAACAGCCATTTTCGGGATTCTGACCGTTAATGTATGTTTTCTTTCATCATAGCTTACATCTGCCCCTGCCTGCCTGCCATTTGCAAGAACAGTTACCGGACTTTCTGTAACTCCTGTGATTTCCAGGGTATAGGATCTCTCCTGAGGGATAACCAAAGTATTCCCTTTTGCTGCGCCAATAGTAAATACTGCTTTTTCATCCCATCTGAATGTCATCTCTGTATCAGCCCAATTTTCATCTAAATCCTCCGGACAATTTCCATCATCCTCATAAAGGTGGAACTCTCCATCCGCCCCTGCATAAATGGCAATCTTCAATTTTTCTGGATTCGTGGTTGAATTTGTATACTCATCCAGATCCGCCATTGGTACAATTGCACCAGCCCGGGCAAATACCGGAATATCCTCCACTCCTCTGTACAAAGATAATCTCCTGCCGCCCTCATAAACCCGTCCATTAAAAATATCATACCAGATTCCCTTTGGCAGCCAGGCTGTAAATGAAGCTGCCGCTGCTTTTTTGTCAACCGGTTTTGTAATCGGGCAGGCAATCAGCTCTGTTCCAAAATAATATTCATTTGGTACCTCATAAGCTTCCTTCTGCTCCGGCTCCAGGTAATACATTGGGCGTACCAGCGGCTGCCCGTCACGGCTGGCATAGCGATTCATGGTATAGAGATAAGGAATCAGTTCATGCCGCAGCTTCAGGTATTTTTTCATAATGCTTTCTGCAATTTTATTGTACTTCCAGGGCTCCTTACCGGAAAAGAGATTTGCCGTACTATGCAGTCTTAAAAGGGGAGAGAATACGCCATATTGTACCCACCTGGCTGACAATTCATCATCCCGGTAACCAAACATGTGACCGCCAATATCATGGCTCCACCAGCCGTATCCTGCATTACTTGCATTTGCTGTGAAATAAGGCTGAAAATCCAGGGATTCCCAGGATATAACCGTATCCCCGGAAAAGCCAACCGGATACCTGTGACTTCCAAGCCCTGCATATCTGGAAAAAGTCAGAGCCCTATTCCCGTTACGCCTGCTGTCCAGATAGTGATAGTGGTTCAGCATCCAAAGCGGATCCAGTCCCTCGATCGCCGTATTCTTCCCTTGCTGCCAGTCCAGCCACCAGAAATCCACACCATCCTCTTCGTTTGGATGATGCAGGTATTTAAAATACGCATTTAAAAATTCCTGACTGGTTACGTCGAAGTTGATCGTCTCTTCTTTCTCCCAGTCAGCCCCAAGTTCTTTCGCCATAGCAAGATAAGGTTCTTCAAATGCCCTGACTCCATCTGCAGGATGTACATTCAATGTTATCTTCAAATGATGGTCGTGAAGCCATGCCATAAATGCTTTGGGATCCGGGAAGAAATCCTTATTCCAGGTATATCCCGTCCAGCCGCTTCCATATTTGGGGTCCACATCAACCAAATGCCAATCCATGTCAACTACTGCGACCGAAAAAGGAATTTTCTCACTTTCAAAACGCAGGATCAATTCTTTATACTCTTCTTCCGTGTATTTATGGTATCTGCTCCACCAGTTGCCAAACACAAATCTGGGGAGCAAGGGCGTCTTGCCGCAGAGATGGTAAAAATCCTTCAGGCATTTCTCATATTCGTGTCCGTATCCAAAGAAATAGAAATCCATGACTTCACCTTTACGCGGCTCTACCCAGTTTTCTTCCGTGAGTAACAGGGATCTGCTGTCATCCATAACTGCATAGCCATTTCTTGAAATCAGACCATGTTCCAGGGGTATTGCGCCGTCTGCTTCATCCAGCGTTCTTGCCGTACCTCTAAGATCCGTTGATTCTTCCCCAAAGTGCCAGATATTATGCGTCGTACATCCTTTGCCGCTGACCTGAAGGGACAACCCATTGGAGGAAAATCTCTCCTTATTATAAATCATATGTATAAATTCAGTTACAATTTCCAGATTCCCACCCTTATCAAATACCTGAAACTCCGGAACTGGAAAATTACGGTTCCAGACACTCTGTGTAGGCCGGTCTTCAAACCTTCCTTCTTCGCTGAATTCTAATCGGATTAACTGGGCTGTCAAAACGGTAATACGGTAATGCTCACCCTGAACTGCAGCACCCTCACTGCATAAAGGACTGGCATCAATTTTATAAATGGGATCCATCATTTTCAATTCCTTTCTTTACTGTCAATTTTTTATTTCCCCCCGGCAGCCGCCAGGCGGACATGCGATTACGTCCGTATGGCGGCTGCCGGGAGGGTCAGATACCCCGTTTCCTGCAGATATCCGACTTGTTATCCGGACTTAGGTTAGCGTTAACCTAATCATGATATAAATATACCATTCACGATTAACAATGTCAATATCCTTTTTAAACTTTGTACAATATCTTGATTTTCCTCTATAATATTTGTATAATATGTCTATTCACATAAAGGTTGAAATTCCACAGCCACATCACGCAAAGTGGAATAACCAGCCGGGTTCAGGCATTTTAAACATGTTCAGGGTTAAGGAAAGAGGTAGCATATGATCACACTAAAAGATATTGCCGAAGAAGCAGGCGTCAGCATCATGACTGTGTCCCGCGTTATGAATGGAAATACAACGAAAGTTTCGGAAAAAACAGCTGTTAAAATAAAAGAAATTGCAGCAAAGCGGGGTTATGTTCCTAATTCATCCGCCCGGGCTCTGGCAGCGAAATCTTCCAGGCTGATTGCCCTTCTCATGCTTACCCATGGAGACGGTAACCCCCTGGAAGATTCTTACCATGCCATTTTTCTGGGAGAAGTTACCCGCTATGTACAGGAAAAAGGATATTTTCTGATTCTGCGCTATGTCAGTGACTACAAAGATGTTACATACAGCCTGCGCTCCTGGAATGTGGAAGGTGCCATTTTCGTAGGCGCTTTTGATTCAGTCATGAGTGAAATCCTCACAGCCAATAAAATCCCGCTGGTATTCACAGACAGCTACAGTCCCATCCCCCAGATCACAAATGTAGGGATTGACGATTATAAAGGCGGAGTACTTGCGGCAGAATATTTTATCAAAAACGGTCATACTGACCTGGCATTTATCAGCCCTGAGATCACTCAGAAAAATGGGGTTGTGGAACAGCGTTTAAAGGGTTTTCAGGATACATTGTCTAAACACGGCTGCCCATTAAGAAAAGAATATATTTTCCCTTTTCACGATCCGGTAAATGATCCTACCCTTGCCCGGAAATTAAAGCCGCTTTTGTCAAAAGTTACCGGGCTTTTCGTTACCGCAGACCAGATCGCCTTTTCACTGATCGAAGGTTTTAAAAAATATGATATTCATGTGCCCCAGGACGTATCGGTAATTGGTTTTGATGATTTTCCACTGAGCCGCCAGATCACACCTCCACTTACCACCATCCGCCAGGACATCATACAAAAAGCAAAAACTGTTACAAGCCAGCTCTTTTTACAGTTAGAAAACAAGGATGCCCGCACACAGAAAATTACACTGGATGTAGCGCTGGTAGAACGTGCTTCCGTTAAGGATCTGAATTTCACTGATTAGTTTTAAAGGGCCAGTGTAATTATTTTGGCAAATCCTTTTACTCCTCAATATCCGTAGAGACCAGACAGTAAGTCTGTCGATACTCTTTGGGTGTCATGCCCCGGTACTTTTTGAAGTTTTTCCGAAAATAATCGGCATCCGGATACCCGCACAGGTCTGCAATTTCATTTACATTGGCAGACGTTTCGATCAGAAGCCGGCTGGCTTTATTCAACCGATATGTATGAATCGCCTCCGTCAGTGTCTTATTATATATCTCATGATAAATGCGCCCCAGATAGTCGGGATTACAGGATAATGCCTCTGCAATCAGATTAGATGACAGGGTCTCGTTCAAATGCAGGCGGATATACTGATCTGCCTGGTTTGTCAATACCACTTTGGTCGTGCTGATTTCCAGGGGATATGCCGAGTCAGATAATTCACATAAAATTTCCAGTAATATCAAATTTAATACCGTTCTGTCTTCACTATACCGTTCCTGCCGTTTTATGAAACGCCGGAAAAGCTCCACAAATTGTTCGGGTTTCGCAAGGCGCACCAATTGAGGCAGTGACATCATATCATCCCCAGCTTCCGCCTTCTTGTCTATCTGAAAATGAATCCAGTAAAATGTAAGGTCTTTTTCAAACTGTCTGCTTCCCCAATGATGTCTTCCCGGGAACAATATCAAAGCATGCCCTTTTGGAACTTCAAATTTTTTCCCTTCTTCATAAATCCCAAGTGTTCCTGAATTCACATAAATAATTTCAAATGAATCAATTGTTCGGTCTGCATGGGTTCCAAGTCCCCTGCTTTTAAAATATCCGGCATTCCATGCTGTAACCGGAAGAATTCCTTTCAAGTGTAAAAAGCTTTCCATCATTTCCTCCCATGTATTTGAAAAGTCGGAATTTTCATGTTTTTATCGCCATTTCTCTTCTTGTAGAAAACGCCTGTTAATGACAAAATAGAGTTAATTTGATGGCGCCTCAAATTACATACAGAATATCAAATATTGCGAAAAAAAGAAAGGTATTTTTATCATGTATGCTATAACTCACATGAGAACATTTATTTCTGATACCTATTACAGCCGTCAGCCAATGAATGAAGCCGATTTTAAGAGAAGCCGAAGCCTGTTCGTCCTGGAAGGAAGCATGGCAAACGGGGTTCTCGCCCTGACCAGCGGAGCCTTCCTCTCCGGATACGCAAGTATGATGGGGGCCGATGACTCCCTGAATGGAATTATCGGCGCAATCCCCACATTGCTTTGCGTGGTACAGCTTTTTTCCACGGTAGTTCTGGAAAACCTCCGTGAGAAAAAATTTATCATCGCATTTCTTGCCCTGATGCACCGCCTGCTGCTGACCCTGATTTTCTTTGTGCCTCTGTTTGTCAGAGAACCTGCCTTCCGGCTTGCCGCCGTGGTAGGCATTTTCGCAGCAGCACATGGATGCGGAGCATTTATCGGAACCGGAGCGGGAAACTGGCTGAGAAAACTGGTACCCGGAAGAGAACTTGGTTCTTACCTTGGCAAACGGGATGCAAAGGCACTGGCTTTTACCACCATCGTTTCTCTTTCCATGGGAAAACTGCTGGATTGGTTCCGCTATCAGAATGCCGAACAGGCAGGCTTTTTAACAATCGGTTTGGCAGTCCTTGCCATGACATTTGTTAATTTCTATTGTTTTTCCTCCGCCAAAGAGCCGATCCAGGAGGAATACAAAGAACGGACCCGCCTGAAACACGTTTTTACGGAACCATTAAAAAATAAAGGCTTTCGTAAAATCATCGGATTTTATGGATTCTGGAATCTGGGTCTCCAGATTGCTGCTCCATTTTTCAGTGTTTATATGGTAACCGGGCTGAACCTGGATTACACCTATATGACATTTTTGGGGCTGATCGCATCTTTATCGAGAGTATTTGCATCCGGCATCTGGGGAAGGCTGGCGGATCGCAAATCCTGGCTCTGGGTTACCAAGACCTCCATGCTGCTTCTTGGTTGTGTACATATCAGCTGGTTCTTTATGACAAAAGAAACCTGCCTGGTCCTGCAGCCAATTCTCCAGTCACTGTCCGGAATCGCCTGGGGTGGAATTGCCATTTCGGTATTTAACGTGCAATACCAGTATGCACCGGATAACAAGCAAATGCTTTTTGTAGGAGCCAACAGTGCCTATGCCGGTATGATCGGATTTGCATCCAGTCTGCTGGGCGCTGCACTCTTAACCATATTGCCTGCAGGGAATCTCCTTGGCATGGCTGTCAGCGGAATGCAGTTCCTGTTCGTGCTGTCAGGTGGACTGATCATTGGATGTTCCTGTTATGTGCATTTTGTACTTAAGAAGATATAAAGATATACAATTCAAAAAAGTCTTTTTTCCACAACTCTCTGGAAAAAAGACTTTTATTTCTTCACCATATTCATTTTCAAAACATCTCTTTTACAATGTTTTTGCTCTCTCCTGAATATTTCTCTTGAAGTTGATGACCTGATGATTATACTCACTGTCCATGAATTTGGAAGTGATCATAAAGTCTGCCGTAGCCTTGTTATTTGCGATGGGGATGTCATAAACCTGGGCAATTCTAAGAAGTGCCTTAACATCCGGATCATGAGGCTGTGCTTCCAGAGGATCAGAAAAGAAAATTACAAAGTTAATATTGCCTTCCACAATTTTAGCACCGATCTGCTGATCTCCGCCTAATGGACCGCTGTTGTAGCCTTTTACAGGAAGTCCTGTCTTATCGGTAATCATTCTTGCTGTCGTTCCTGTTCCACATAGAAAATGATTTTTCAGGATTTCTTTATTCGCTTCACACCAATCAATTAATTCCTGTTTTTTTCCATCATGGGCAATCAGGGCAATACTCTTCTGCTTACCGATGGTGAATTCAATGTATTCATCTTTCATAATACAATGCTCCTCTCATAATTCAAATATAGTATTCATCCGCAACCTGAAAATGATCTGAATCCGGATGTGCATCTTTACCTCTTATCCGGATTTATTGAATTTTCAGATATGCTCAGATTTATTATAATATATATTTTCATTATTTACCATCCTGAAAATATTTTTCTACTATTTGCCCTGTCTGCCCCTTAATTCAGCACCATTCTTGAGGATCATCCCCAAATAAAACTTCCTGCCTGCGCTGCTCATACATCCGGTTCACGGTGCATATGATAGATAGAATGCAAAATGCCCATAACAACAAATGAGAAACTTTCGTATCCACCAGATTCATCGCCGGATTGCAAAAATCAAGCACCAGAAATGCACTGAAAACACATGACAGTATCAGTACTATTACAGGAAATACGTGATTCAGCCGCTTCATATAATCGCCCCCTTTTACCTTTGCCCCTGCAAAGAAAAATACTCCTGTATTATATATATTCGGCGCTGCTGAGTTATATTCCCGATTTTGGCACATTAAATTATAAAAAGGGTCCTTTATTGAAAATCCATATCTTCTAATTCTCTTCCATCCGTAATCTCACAATACACTGCCTCCTGCTTATGCCTGTTCAAGACTTTTTTCCCTCCCGTATCACCTTCCAGACCCAGCAGTTCATCTTTGTATTTCCAGTGGAAGATAACCGGATTACCGGTATGTTCCTTATATTTCAGGCAGGCAATACCTTTTTGGCCCGTCGTCCAGGTCTGAATCAGCGCCGTTATGGTTTGCGCTGTTAAAAAGGGCTGATCACAAACAGCAAAGCAGATTCCATCCACAATATTATTTTCGCTGCAAAGCGCTGTTATGCCTAACTTAATGGAATGAGAAATCCCCCATTCACTGTGGGCATTCCGAATCGTGCGGTATCCTCTCTTTTTCATTTCCTGCTCTATTTGGGGATATTGCGTAACAATGATTTTTGATACAAATGTATCCCCGGGTAATTTTTCAATTTCTTTCACAATATGGAGATACATAGGACTTTCATCTATTTCATATAACAGTTTGTTGCTTTTAAAACGGCGGCTGTTTCCAGCCGCCAGCAGAATTAATGCCAGGTTCATGAATCTTTCTCCTGCATATGAAAATATATTTTTTCAGAAGTGATTGGGAGTGTCCGTATCTGCCCCCCGACTGCATTATATACTGCATGTGCAATTGCCGGTGATGGTGTATTTATTACGATCTCTCCAATGGATTTTGCTCCAAATGGTCCTGTGGGCTCGTAGCTGCTTTCGAATTCCACCCTGACATTTCCTACATCCTGTCTGCCTGGCAGCTTATACTGCATAAATGAATTCTGATACATCTGTCCTTTTTCGGAATAAGTAATATCTTCGAATAACGCCATGCCGATTCCCTGGGCAATGCCGCCCTCCACCTGAATTCTGGCGAGATTAGTATTCACCACTGTTCCACAGTCCACAACCGCCACATAATCAATCAATTCAATATGTCCGGTTTCTTTATCAATCTCTACTTCCGCCAATCCAACCATAAATGGCGGCGGTGATACAGGAGAAGAATGTGCTTCGGAAGCCATAAGCGCCTCTTCATTATTACACATTACATGATTACCGATATCTTTTAAGGAGATGGATTTATCCCCGTCTGTCTCATATACTTTTTCACCGTCAAAATCCACCTGTTCTGTCTTAAGACCCAGATAGCATGCGCCCTTTTCACAGATCTTGCGGATCAGACTTTCACAAGTTTTCACTACTGCCATCCCGGTAAGGTAAGTGGTACTGGATGCATAGGAGCCGGAATCATAAGGCGAGATGTCCGTATCAACTCCATGCACCACAATGTCTTCCATGCGGCAGTTCAGACAGTCTGCCGCCATTTGTGCCAGTATGGTGTCACATCCCGTTCCCATATCGGAAGCTCCGATCATCAGGCTGTAGAATCCGTCATCATTGACTTTGATGGCAACCGATGCAGTATCTACATTAGAAATAGCGGATCCCTGCATAGCCATTGCTACCCCTACACCCCTGACTTTTCCATTTCCCATATCCCTGCAGGGAAACTTCTCATCCCAGCCTATCATCTCTTTGCCCCGTGCCATGCAGCGGTCCAGGGCACAGCTGTTGGCTGTTTCTCCATAGTACGCAGGCATAACCTGGCCTTCCTGCACCATATTTTTTTGTCTCAATACGATCGGATCCATTTTCATCTGTGCCGCCAGTTCGTTCACTGCAGATTCCACTGCAAATATCCCCTGTGTTGCCCCATATCCGCGATATGCACCTGCAGACATTACATTGGTATACACAACATCATAGGCAAACTTAAATGCATCCACCTTTCCATAGAGGGGAATGGATTTATGTCCGGAAAGCCCAACTGTAGTCGGTCCGTGTTCCCCGTAAGCGCCTGTATTAGAAAGGGTATAGACATCAATTGCCCTGATGATTCCTTCTTCATCCGCACCCAGCCTTACTTTGATCTCCATTTCATGCCGTGGAGAAGAGGCAATCTGTGACTCATAGCGGGAATAAATGATCTTCGCCGCTCTTCCTGTCTGCATGGTGACAAATGCCGGATAAACCTCCGCTACAACAGTCTGCTTAGCTCCAAACCCACCGCCGATTCGGGGTTTTATGACACGAATCTTCGATTTGGGAATATCCAGTGCATGTGACAGGATCCTTCTTACATGGAACGTAACCTGGGTTGAGGATACAATATTCAGCCTTCCATAGACGTCCATATAAGTGAACGTACGGAAAGTTTCCATCATCGCCTGCTGGTTCGCCTTGGTGTGGTATGTCTGTTCCACACGGTATCTGCATTTTTCAAGAACACCTTCCACATCACCGTGTTCATCACTGGCCCGGGCACAGAGGTTCTGCTTATTATCAGCCCCAACCGGACACAGACTTTTCCAGTTTTCTTCCGGATGAACTAAGATATCATTACCTTTCGCTTTGTGAAAATCAAGCACAGGTTCGCAGACCTGGTATTTCACCTTGATCAGGCGCATCGCCCTGTCCACGGCCTTTTCTGTTTCTCCTGCAACAATTGCAACTGCATCTCCCACAAACCGTACTCTCTGATCCAGAATCAGACGGTCATAAGGGCTGGGCTCCGGATAGGTCTGCCCCGCCATTGTAAATCTTTTCTCCGGTACATCCTCATAGGTATAAATACCGGTTATATCCGGAACTTTAAGTGCTGCCGCAGTGTTTATTTCTTCAATAAGAGCATGGGCATGAGGGCTTCTGAGTACTTTTACAATCAGGCAGTCTTTGGGAGCCAGATCTTCTGTATATACGGGCTGTCCTGTTACCAGCGCCATGGCATCTTTTTTCATCACAGGTGTATTCACTAATCGTTGTTTCATCTCCATACGTTCCTCCTGTCTCCGTACCTTCAAACTATTTCTCCTCCCTGTTCAAATATTTATGGATCGCCCGAAGCTGCCCCATATATCCCGTGCATCTGCAAAGATTGCCGGCCAGGTATTCTTTTATTTCCTCTTCGGTAGGTTTTACCAATTCCTTTTCCATGGCCAACACATTCATAATAAAACCGGGACTGCAAAACCCGCACTGTTCCGCTCCTTCGTTAGCGAGGAATGTCCCAAATGCCTTTGCTTCTTCCTGCATTCCCTCCAGTGTCATGACCTGTTTCCCGTTAACCCGCGCCGCCAGTGTGGAACAGGACAATACCGGAGTTTGATCAACCAGAACGGTGCACAGTCCGCAGTTCGCTGTCTCACATCCCCGCTTGACGCTGTAACAGCCTTTTTCACGTACTACATCTAACAAAACAGCATCTGCTTCAATACTTGCAGTTACCGGTTTTCCGTTTAAAAGAAATTTAATCTCCATACTTATGCCTCACCTCCTGTAATTTTACAGGCACAGCGCCTGATACAGACTTTTGCCAGATGTTCCCGGTACTCTGCACTTCCTCTTAAATTGCTGCCATAAGAAAATCTGACGGATGCTTCTTTTGCCAGATCCTCCAAAGTCTTTGTCTCATCTGCAGTCAGCGTAACCTGCATAGCACGGTAAGGTCTGGCACCCACTGCCACATACCATCTGTCGTTATCTTTTGCCACACAACAGGCTATGACCGGAAAATCTGTCTTAGTCTGTCTCTCTGACATATAAGCCGCCTTACGGCCATCCTTTTTGATAATCACACGTACCAGTATGTCTGAATCCTTTGGCAA
This sequence comes from Robinsoniella sp. RHS, assembly GCF_001029355.1. Classification (NCBI taxonomy): domain Bacteria; kingdom Bacillati; phylum Bacillota; class Clostridia; order Lachnospirales; family Lachnospiraceae; genus Robinsoniella; species Robinsoniella sp. RHS. The sequence goes on along the minus strand of NZ_JNGB01000034.1, from coordinate 63,518 downwards.
ATTTACAAATTCCTTCAGAGGAATTATTCCTCCCTTATATAATTCCACATAAGTATCCAGCGCCATCATACAGGTAAGGATATCCGAAAATCCAAATCTCCCGAAAATACTCCCTCCCACTGTTGCACAATTACGAAATTGTACACCTACAATATGGCGGGTACATTCTTTAAAAATATCCCCAAAAGCTTTTTTCAGCCCCTCATGGGTTTCCAGCATCCGAAGCGAACACATCGCTCCAATGGAAAATTCTAAATCATTCTCCTCAATGGTATCCAACCCCAGTCCAGACAGATCAATCGCTGTCTGCTTATTCCTGTCGCCCATCTTCAGCCAGACGAATCCTCCCAGAACAATGCTGCTTCTCTTCTGGTTTAATTCATAAGCTTCTTTCAGACTCTCTGCTTTCACAAATTCCTTTGCACGAAACATGTGTTTCCTCCTTCCAGTAATAAAAATGATAATCTTCTTTTTCTATTAATTGTAAATGACCATCGTATGACTTGTTCAATATCCCGGTCAGCTTATTTTCAAATTCATTTTCCCTGCGGCTTACTATGCCCTCTATCTTACCATATCCCATTACAATAACCCTGTCTGCATAACGCAGTGCAAAATTCGGATCATGGACACTCATGAGAATTCCCTGCCCATACCGCTTCTCGTACTCTACCAGACGGTGCATAAATTCATGCTGGCGGCTATAATCCAGAGAAGCCATCGGCTCATCTAAAATCAGCCAGGGCGTATTCTGCATTCTGGCTCTGGCAAAGTTCACCATCTGCTGCTCACCGCCGCTTAAGGTACCCATTCTGCGGTTTTTAAATTCGCTAAGTCCCAGTTCTGCCAATACCTGCTCAGCCTGCTCCTTCTCTTCCTTTCCCGGAAGGGAAAAATAATTCAGATAAGGAGTAACCCCTAACAGTACATAATCAAATACTTCATCATCTTCCTGCCTGCGGGGATTTTGCGGCATATAAGCCATTTTTCTGCTTTTTTCCAGAACGGTATGGTCTTGAAGCGAAATATCATTATAAAACACCATGCCGCTCTGTGGTTTCTGAAATCCCATCAGCAGGCGCAGAAACGTTGTTTTCCCGCAGCCATTCGGTCCAATGACCATAACCAGTTCTTTTTCCGGCAGGGATATACTAATTCCTTGTAATATCTCTTTTTTTCCAAATGAAACCGATGCGTTTTCTACCCTAATTTTCATGTCTGTTTTTCCCTCTGCATAAGAATATCACCAATACTGCTGCTCCAAAGAAAGAGGTGAAAATGCTGATTGGTATCTCCGACTGTGCCAGGCTCCTGGAACAGATGTCAGCTAACAGCAGCAGGATACTGCCCAATAAAATACTTTGGAAAAAATTCTTAACATAATCGTCTCCGTTGAACATCCGGATCAGGTGCGGTGCAATCAGACCAATCCAGGATACCACGCCTGCCTCGCTTACTACGACCGCTACCAGTATTGTAGCACATATCAAAGAAATATTCCTTACAAAATGCGGCGAAATGCCCAGGCCGTCCGCTTCTTCATCTCCAAGAATTAAAACTTTCATTTTCCAGCGGAATAAAAAAAGTAAAAGTCCTGCCCCGGCCATAAACGGCAGCACTCTGATGATGGAATCCCATCCTGCATTTTGAAAACTCCCCATCAGCCAGTATTCGATTGCAGCCAGTTCCCTGTTGGGATCTGCCGTATACTTTAGAAATATAATAACTGAATCCGCTAAAGATCCTACTATAATTCCGGCAATAATCATCAGATAACGTTTGTTTCCCCGCATCCAGGAAACAAGCAGCATAGCCAGTGCTACGGTACCCATTCCAAATGCAAAAGTCACTCCCTGTGCAATCAGAGCCGAATGTCCCAGAAACAGAATTCCCAGAATTCCTCCCACAGAACATCCGCTGCTCACACCCAGAACATCCGGTGATACTAAAGGATTCTGGAAAACTGCCTGATATACCGTACCGGCCAGCGCTAATGCCCCTCCGGATAAGACGACGAAAAAGGTTCTGGGCAGACGAATCTGGTAAAATAGTTTCCTGTCCATTACACTTTTACCCTGCCCTGTTATAATGGCGAAGATATCCGACAGGGATAACTCGTACCGCCCTACACAGCAAGACGAAAATATGACACAAACTAATATGATCGTCAAAATCCAAAACCTTTTTCTCGTATTCATATAACTCCTTTTTAAATCTTAGTCAGCATCCTGCGGCAATAACTTTTCAATCACAGCCCCAGATCAGATGCCTCTACCTGAATGCCAAAGAAATTCTGGTAGAAATCCTGGGCTTCCTGTATATATTCCTCTGCTGAATATAGATCCGGATGAAGTACATGCGTCAGCCAGAGAATTCCAAGCACCGATGACGGCGTCGGATAATCCCAAGGCTCTATGTTAGATGGGAACATTTTTACATTTTCATCTTTTACTGCCTGCACTTCAGATAATTTCGCATCTGAGGTAATATCGGTAAGATTATATTCTGCATAACTTACTGCAAAGATATACCCGGGATTCCATTCTAACAGCTGTTCTGGTGAGACTTCCGCCCAGTATCCATCTTCCAGCCCCTGTGACACATTTGTGCCGCCAGCCATTGCTATCAGATCGTTCTGGTACATTTTTGAGGTACAGGTACTTAAATAACTGCTTCCTGCAGCAAGATAAACGGTTGGTTTATCCGTCAGATTTCTGGTCATCTCTTCTACTTCATCCATCTTCAGCTGATAGTAATCATTTAATTCGGATGCTTTATCCGATACACCGGCAATTGTGCCCATGAGTGACACACAATCCCTATAGTTATCCAAAGTTTCCGGATCTACTACCATTACCGGAATATCCAGTTTTTCAAACTGCTCCACAGAGTCTTTTAACTTCTTAGGCAGAATTACTACATCCGGTTCTAAATTTGCCGTTTCCTCAACGTTGATTCCTTTACCGGAACCAACAGCCGGAAGTTCTAATAATTCCGGAGCCGCTTTCTTATACAGTTCACGGGTATCTGCCTTCATTTCAATTCCAACCAGATCATCCTGAAGACCAAGAGCAATGGCAATGGCAGTTGATATATAATAAGAAGAAACAATTTTCTTAGCCGGCGCTTTGAGGGTAACCTCTCTGCCGATTTGATCCGTTACGGTAATTTCCCCTTCTGCTGCCGCTGTGCCTTCGGAATCAGAAGCTGTCTGCGTATCCGCATCTTCCGCTGTTTCCGTCTGCTGACCTGTCTCTGTCTGTTTCCCCTTTTCTGTCTGTTTCCCGTTTTCTGTTTGTTCTGTATTTGCTGTCTCTGCAGCCGTTTCTGACTGGGCTGATGTTGCCGCCTGTGTTTCCGTTTTTTGATCCGCTGCTGCACCGCAGCCGGCTAACGAACCGATTACCAGTGTTGCCGCCAGCATCATACCGGTAATTTTATTTACAAATTTGTTTTTCATATGCTTCTCTCCATCCAATTTTCAGTAACACAGCCTGAAACCGGACATTATAATATCCCTGTAACAGACCCTTTTCTTACTGTTCTGCTGCTTCTGTCTTTGATTTTGGAAGTACCAGATTCAAAACAGTAGCAATTACAAATGTCATAATGATACCGTTTTGTGCAAAAATGTTACCAACCCATGCCGGCATCTGCGCCAGTACTTCCGGAACATTTCCGATTCCTACGCCAAGACCGATTGCCATCGCAATGATCAGACCATTTCTGTCATCAATTTTTTCACGAAGCAGTGACTGCAGTCCGCTTACCAGAATCATTGCGAACATAATTACAGCCGCTCCTCCCAGTACAGACTGAGGCATTACGGAAAACAATGCGCTGAGTTTCGGGCAGAAACCGCAAAGGATTAAAAATACCGCACCGGTCATAATAACAAAACGGTTTACCACCTTAGTAACTGCAACAAGACCGACATTCTGGCTAAAGGAAGTATTTGGAAGGACACCAAACAATGCTCCTAGAAAACTCCCAAAACCATCTGCAATGACACCGCCCTGAAGTTCTTCATGAGTAGGTTCTCTGTCCAGACCTCCGTTTGTAATACCGGAAATATCACCTACAGTCTCCACAGTTGTTGCAATAAACATAATTCCCATTGCAATAATTGCCTGAAGGTTAAATTCCATTTTCACCGGCATAAAAGTTGGAAGGCTGAACCAGGCTGCATCCTGTACCTGAGTAAAATTAACCATTCCCAAACAGATTGCCAATATGTAACCCACAATGATTCCAATTAAAATAGATGCTGTACTTAAAAAGCTTTTCTTAAACTGTTTCAGAACTATGATTACAAGAATAACCACCGTTCCTACCAGTAAATGCTGCCAGCTTCCAAAATCCTCGCTCCCGGCACCACCGCCAAAATATTTAATTCCAACCGGAAGTAAGGATAATCCGATCGATATAATTACCAGGCTTGTAACAACCGGTGGGAATAATTTCCGCAATGGTTTGATAAAAAAACCAAGTATAATCTCAAAAATACCACCCACAAGGGATGCTCCCATAAGTGCTCCGTATCCAAAGCTTGCTCCTACTGCCTTCGCCGTTCCGATAAAACCGGAACTGGTTCCCATTACAATGGGAAGCTTACTTCCGACTTTCCAAATCGGATACAGCTGAATTAACGTTGCCACACCTGCAATAAACATTGCATTCTGAATGAGACTGGTCTTTAAATCCAGAGCCATATCCAGCATACCGCATACAATGATCAGAGGGGAAATATTTCCCAGGAACATTGCCAGGACATGCTGAATCCCCAGAGGAATTGCCTTTCGCAGGGGAACTACTCCGTTCAGTTCATAGATACTGCCGTTTTTGTTTTCCTTCATCTTTTCTCTCCTGTAACTTCATTTTTCTCAGTTTTGTACTCCTTACAAAACTGTACTGTAGCATTCTAACATATTGTTACTTTTCTGACAACCGACACTTTCATAAAAAAAGATTTTTCCACATAAAAACAGATTTTTCTACAAGAAATGATTGTAATACCGTTTAGAATATTGTATGATAAAATAACATCAACCCAGTGGAGGAATTAAAGAAATGCAGTTATTAAAAGATCGTATTTTAAAAGATGGCGTAGTAAAGCCCGGTCATGTATTAAAAGTGGACAGCTTTTTGAATCATCAGATGGACATCCAGTTAATTAATGAAATCGGAAAAGAGTTCCGAAGACGCTTTCCCAGCGATAAGATTACTAAGATCTTAACCATAGAAGCATCCGGCATCGGCATTGCCTGTATTGCAGCTCAATATTTTAACGTTCCGGTAATTTTTGCAAAAAAAGCACAGAGTATTAATATTGATGGCGATGTATACCAGTCAAAGGTAGAATCTTTTACCCACAAACGTACATACGATGTCATTTTGTCAAAACGTTTCTTAAACGCAGATGACCATGTATTAATTATCGATGACTTCCTGGCAAACGGATGCGCGCTCAGAGGACTGATAGAAATTGTGAAACAGGCCGGTGCAACTATTGAAGGCGCCGGAATCGTCATTGAAAAAGGATTTCAGGAAGGCGGCTCCATGATACGGGAACAGGGCGTTCATCTGGAATCTCTTGCCATTGTAGAATCTATGACTGATGACGGATTAACATTCCGCGGTTAATTATTCTCTATCATTTCCTATTAAAAAGGATTATATAAAAAGGATGACATGCCATAACAAAATTTCATTATGGCATACCATCCTTTTAAATTGTCTGAAACTTCTGACCGGCAGATTTACTTCGCTCAGCCTGATACAGATGGCAGATTACTCAGGTTGTTATTTTCTGTATCGTCAGGTAGTGACTTCAGGTATTCCGAACCATTGCGGTGTGCAATACCCACACCCCGGATACCCCCTTCTTTTGCAAGGAATACTCCTTCTTCTTTAGAAACGGTTGAACCGTCCGATAATTGATAACCGGTAACACGTCCCCCATTCTTAACAAGGCCTATAATTGTTTGTGCATCACTTTGAGGATTGGGAATTTGATCTAAGGCATTACGTGCCAGGGCAATACCCAATGTATTATTATCTTCCATTGTATGACACCTCCTGTCAGAAATAGTGTCTGCAAATCCCCGCAGGTTATACATAGATCTTTCCTTTACACCCGCTAAAATTTATTATAATTCATTTCCGTTTTTAACCCCGTTTATGAATGCCATAGCATTATCAACCGTTGTCTGACTGATTGCATTTAATGCCTCTTTTGTAAAAAAACCCTGGTGGGATGTAACCATTACATTCGGAAAAGATAATAGCCTTGCCATTGTAGAATGACCCAGTATTCTCTCAGAGAGATCTTCATACACACTGCCATTTTCTTCTTCATACACATCCAGACCCACGGCAAAGAACTTTCCTTCTCTGATTCCCTTTATGAGATCTTCTGTTTTGATAAGTCCGCCTCTGGATGTATTGACCAGTATAACACCATCTTTCATTTTATTAATCGTTTCCGTATTAATTAAATGATAGGTATTTTCAAACATAGGACAATGAAGGGAAATCAAATCCGATTCCTTTAACAGTGTATCCAGATCCACATATTCCAAAAAGTCCAGCGTATTGTTAGGATAAAGGTCGTATCCGATCACCCGCATGCCAAATCCTCTGCAGATTCGTGCCATTGCTATTCCGATTTTACCGGTGCCTATGATACCGGCAGTTTTACCATAGAGATTAACTCCCATTAGACCGCTTAAGCTGAAATCATTTTCACGGCCTTTAATATAAGCCTTATGAGTATGACGGTTTGCGGTCAGAACCAGCGCCATTGCATGTTCTGCCACCGCTTCCGGTGAATACCCGGGTACATGCATAACCGTAATGCCATATTTTTTTGCCTGGTCCAGATCTACATTATTATATCCTGCCGAGCGCATCAGAATTAATTTCACACCGCATTTATTCAGCATATCTATAGCGGGTGCGCTCAAATCCATATTTACAAATGCGCAGACTGCATCATATCCCCATGCCAGACTGGCCGTTTCCGGTGTCAGATTTGGCTCTATATATGTGATGTCAAGATCTTCATATGTTTTATCCTGCAGTATTTTCGAAAAAAATTCTTCATCGTAATTCTTTGTTCCAAAAAATAAAATCTTCATGTGATACCTCCTCTTCTTATTTAAAAGGTAATAGAGCATCCTGCAGCAAAAGTCACAGGATGCTCTATTATTATAACACGCTTTTTAATTGGATGATAGGCTCCGATTTTTCATCAATCATCAAATCTGTCCTTGATACACTGGGGGATGTTATCATTATACAAGTACATATAGCTTGTTATGGTATCACCCTTTTCATTTTTATAAGTTACGTTCACATCGTAAGCGGAAGACTGGGGAAACAGGAAGTAGTCATTTACACCTGAATTTACCAGATTTTCCGCAATTTCCTTGAAATCTTCCTTCGAGCTAAAGACTTCTTCCCGGCTGCCCTTTTCTTCATACTTCAAAACTCTCATTGAAATCACCTTATCCGGGTCAAGTTTTGCGTCTACACTGTAACCATATTCCTTCAACAGTGCCAGAGTTTTTTCAAAGCAGGGATATAAGGTATACGTTCCACTTGGAACCTTTTTATTGATTCCCTCTAACCGGATGCTGACCAGACTGGATGCTTTCATGTCTTCGTATTTCATATTTGCAAGTTCTTCCCGGAAGGTATCAACCAGAGAAATAAGCTGCTTGCTGTTCAGATTCAGCTGAATGGATTCATCCGTTTTCACCAGCTCTATCTTGCCGACCTCATCTCCAGTCAGATTAATTGCCGGATATAATCCTTCTTTAAACTCCTGTGTCTGATAAAGATCTGCTAATGCTTTTTCAAGTACACTATGCTCTGCCTGATAGGAACGAATCTTTTCTTTTCCGTTTTTCAGACGGTATTTCACAATCACATAATTCGTTGATACATCTTCCGGTTTATTTATAGCAGACTCTACGATTTCATAAATCCTGTCCATCTTTGTCACCTGCATATGATCCAGTACATATGATTTCGTATCGGTACCGGAAATGTAAATTCCATTGTCACTCCACTTCTCGTATACATTGGTTGCCAGGCCGTCAATCCAGATAGCTGCACTTTCCACATTTTCTTCTTTAGGTATATTGCGGTCATAACCAAATACATCGAACCGGAATATTCCAATAATCGCAAATGATACGATCAGCGATGCCAGCATCAGTTTCTTTCTAGCCAATACTTTTGTAAAATCAATATGATAAATAAACTCAATAATCGCACTGCTTATTACTCCGCCAAAAATCACACCAAATGCCAGCCAAAGGTCCTTACCTTCAATTGCCATCATATGGGCTATAAATCCGCACCCGATTGATATGGGCACTACCAACAGGAATTTAATAACCGATTCTGATTTTGGAAATGCTATTGCACGCTCAGATGCTTCAGAAGAGCGTATACGGTACAGATAAAGCACGATTACAAGCATTGCTGCGAATGCCGCTATTGCAATCAGCAGTTCTTTCAGGAACATTGATCCCTCACTGGCAGCTCCAATCGTTAGTCCATAAAGGAAAAGAGGTGAAAAATATTCCGCCAGCTGCATCCAGAAACTTTCATTCTGATAAAATGTTTTAAAGAAGATACTAAATAGTCCTGTCGCCAGGAAAATAACTCCGGGCAGATACAACAAAAATACAGTTACAGCAAGTATACCCACCACAATTTTACCTGTGAGCATCATGGCAAGAATTACCGTTATATAAAGCAGCAGGTAGAATAAAATATGAATAAATCCTCCCAGCAGCACCTGACCCACTACTCCGCCGGTAGTTACTCCTCTAAGTGCCCCGATGAACAGAACAATCAGCATATTTACAAGAAAAGGTACCACAAACTGCAAAATTCCACTTAAAAACTGCACCCAGAAGAAGTGGTCTCTCTTAATGGGAAGACTGTGGTAAAAATCCAGTTTTGTAGAAGAATGCAGATAGCAAAATCTGGATACACCGCATAAAACTGCACTGGATACTGTGAGAAAAATAATGACACCGTTATAACTCAGAAGATCGGCAAACTGTGCCGTTACTTCTTTCATGGTCCAGCCTCCATTTTTAAGGCTTGCCAGCATCTGGTCTAAGGTAAATATCCCCCGTACCGTAAATAGCAGGAAAAATACCAGAGAGATAATCGCTATAATGCCGCCGCTTCGTTTCAAATCCTGCTTCAATAACTTAGAGAATGAGATTTTTGATGTCATATCCTGCCACCTCCGTTTCACTAATAAATATTTCCTCAAGCGACAGTGGAAGTATTTCATAAAATAAAGGTTTCTTGCTTCCAACCAATGCCAGAATTGCTTCCTTCTTACCGCGTACGGTGAGGGATACAAGAGAACCTCTCTTTTCATACTGCATTACATCCAGCTCTTTTAGAATTTCCTCTTCCGCCGTAGGGTTCTGAATTACATACTGCAGCTTATGGATTTCAAATCTCATATCTTCCAGATCTCTTGACAACAGGATACCGCCTTCATGCAGCAGACCCACGTGGTCGCAGATATCTTCCAACTCTCTTAAGTTATGGGACGCAATAATCGGCGTAAACTCCCTGTTTAAAATTTCACTTGCAAAGATACTCTTTACCGCCTGTCTCATAACTGGGTCAAGCCCGTCAAACGTTTCATCACACAGCAGATATTTCGTGTTAGTGCAAATTCCAAGCAATACAGATACTTGTTTTTTCATACCTTTTGAAAATGTATTGATTTTGCGTTTCATATCCAGTCCAAATTTTTCTATCAGTTCTATAAATCGAAATTCACTGAACTCAGGATAGATAATTTTATAATACTCCATCATTTCCTTTACCGTAGCATTGTTAAAATAATACGGTGTGTCGGGGATAAAGCAAATTAACTTTTTTGCCTGAATATTTTCAAAAACTTCCATATTATCAATCTTGACAGATCCTTTGTCTGCCTTTAATATCCCACTCAGAATTCTCATGAAGGTACTTTTTCCGGCTCCGTTGGTTCCAACCAAGCCAAATACGGAACCCTCCCGAATCGTAGTGCTGATATCCGTAATTGCTTTAATGTCGCCAAATGACTTACTAATGGACATTACTTCTATCATACTTTACCTCCCCATACACCTCATCAACTTTAATGTAAAATTCATCCCTCGTGATTCCTAATTCCTTTCCCTGTGATACAACCGTCTGAAAATCATCAAAAACAACTTTCTTCTTTTGTATCAGCAGATTTCTGTCTCCTGTGACAAAATTCCCCTTTCCTTTTACAGGGTAGATAAATCCCTGCTGCTCCAGTTGCGTATAAGCTTTCTGGATTGTATTGGGGTTGATTGATAAATCCATTGCCAGCTTGCGTACAGAAGGCATCTGACTGTCAGGCTCCATTACACCCTTCACAATCAGCATTTGAAACTTTTCCACAATTTGCTCATAAATGGGCCGCCTGTCTTTGTAGTCAACAATAATCATGAGACTCTCCTTTCTGAAATACTGCCATATTATCTGTACTATCTATATTAGTACACATACATTGTTTTTGTCAACGCTATATTTCTTAGGAAAATCTAAAGATTTAAAACATCAATTCTACTTAGAATGAAGACCCTCACCCCACATTCGGAAGTTCAGAAATTCTACTTTATCAAATGGGAATCTTTAAGATTCCGCACAAAAAAAGCCGGGCTATTCTCACCTGTGCGTGAAAACTACCCGGATTGCTGCACAATTCGTACCATTTCTTTGAATTTTTTCCATGCTGACTCTTACCGCCCACATACTCAATACAAAAGCTCTTTTACTCCCTGATATGTATGAATGTATATATTATATTTATGTGCACCTACGCTCCTAAGCTTTTTAACAAATAATCTCTGGCTTCTTCGGAATTCTGATAGTCTGCATCTTCTTCTAACATATAGTTTATGGTTACATTCCATTCACTTGCCGGGAATTGCAATGCCGGGATACCTTTGATGGCTGCACATATCTTTGTCTTATTGTATTTTGTATTTACCTGGCGCAAGTCTGAAACATAACAGTCAAGCTCCTGCGCTAAAATATCCAGTACAGACTTATTAAAGTTCTCCATAATTTGTGCTTCCTTTCCGAACAATATGATAACATCCGTCTAGAAAAGTAGACTTTTTTTGACAGATTAGAAAGTGGTAAATAATAGCATTTAACCCTACATTTAGTATTATACATAGTATGTCAAAAAAAGTCTACTTTAACTGGCAAAAAAAGTCTACAATTTTTGATAAAAATTTAATTATTTTCCATTTTTAACCAATTAAGAAATGTCTGATGGGAAATTCCCATTTTCTTTGCCGCCTTGCGGCTGGATATTTCTCCATTCAGCCAAACCTTTCTCCATTTCGGGAAATCCGGATGAATCGGTTTCCGCGGCCTTCCAAAGCGAACCCCTTTCAAACGCGCTGCTGCAATCCCCTCCGCCTGCCTGGTTCTTATATTCTGTCTTTCGTTTTCCGCTACAAAGCTTAATAGCTGCAGCACTAAATCAGCAATAAAAGTACCCATCAGATCCTTACCCTGCCTGGTATCCAGCAATGGCATATCCAGCACATAGATATCTATTTTTTTCTCTTTTGTCAATACTCTCCACTGATAAATAATTTCTTCATAATTTCTCCCCAGCCGGTCAATGCTCTTAATCACCAGCAAATCCCCCTCTTTCATCCTTCGTACCAGCTTTTTATATGCGGGCCGGTTAAAATCCTTTCCACTGAGCTTATCCATATAGATATTCTCCATTAAAACAGGCAGTGCCTGTAGTGCAAGCAGCTGCCTATCCTCGTTCTGGTCCTTGGATGACACTCTGATATAACCGTATGTTTTCATAATCTCATCATATCCTTTCTTCTTTCGTATGAAATTATGATAACGGAAAATGAGCAGAAAATTATTACCAATTTATGGTAATTACCATTATTACAAGAAAAAACAGTACTTTCTGCCTCTATTTCGTTAGAAATAAAGAAAAAGTACTGTTTTTATAGATGTTACTTTTTAAATATCAGCCAACTATTTTATAATATGTCTTAGCCGTCATTGTAAATACAAAACTATATATGATGGCAAAAATGATAATGGTACCGATTGTGCATATTACAAATAGATCCGTATTGAATAAACCAAACATAAATAAAAGTTTGCTCATCATGTTAAATGCTGCTGCTACATGCAGGATCGCAACTACCAATGGGAGGAAAAAGACCGTGAGAATCTGACTCCTTATACTCTTTTTTACTTCCCCTTTACTCATCCCCACCTTCTGCATAATAGAAAATCGTTCTTTATCTTCATATCCTTCAGAAATCTGCTTATAATAAATAATCAAAACAGTTGCCATCAGGAATAAGACTCCTATAAATACGCCAATAAATAAGAAACTGCTAATTGATGCCCTGAGCATAGCTGCTCCACTGTCTCTGTCGCTGAGGTTAATAAAAAGATCTTCACTGGCTTCCAGCATTGTCCTCAATTTCTTATGAAGTACATTAGTAAAATGATCCAGCGTTTTCTGGTCTCCGTCTGCATTAAATCCAATAAAAGTATCCGGTTCCTCACTTCCCGAATTTATGTCTGTACCTGCGGCTATACAAATATTATTGATAATCTCCTGATTTGCAAAAACGACTCCATACCCATCCAGCATATTAATTGTAAGGTTTGCTATCATATCATTATCTTTGATTTCTTCAGATACTTTATATTCACTGCTCCCTATTCTTAAGGTTGGATAGGCAAAGCTTTTCTTAAAGTCAATGATCAGCACCTCATCTTCTGCCAGTTTCTTATCCGTACCCATTACCTCATTATAATTGTCAACGGTCATTAACATACAGGCGCTGAGATTTCCCTGATCCACTCCCACTAACTGTAATTCATTATCTATCTGAGAAACTCCCAGTGAATTATAGCGGTATTGAAAATAATCCTTTACCTTGATATTATTTTTTTCAGCTTCTTGATATACAATATTCTTCATCTGCTCCACTTCCTCTTCTGTTGCATGGTAGGAAGTCATAGAATATTGCTCCGGATACATATTATGAATCAATTCTTCAATTCCGATATTTAGAGAAATCGTTGTTGCGATACTGAGCAGAACCCCTGTACTGAGAATACAGATATTTGCAAGTCCTACTGCATTCTGCTTCATGCGGTAGATCATACCGGAAACAGATGTGAAATGCTTTTGCCGGTAATAAAACGCCTTGTTTTTCTTCAGTATTTTAAGAAGCGCTATGCTTCCGGTAATAAACAAGAGGTAGGTGCCTACAATGACAAGCAAAACTGCAATGAAAAACTGAATCAATGCATCAATCGGAGATTTCACGGTAATTGCCATAAAATAGCCGACAGCCGTACATATTAATCCAATAAGAGCTGTGATCCATCTTGCCTTGGGCTCTTTTTCCCCCTTATTCCCTCCGTAGAGAAGCTCAATCGGTTTACTTTTTCCAGTCATAAAAAGATTTGAAAGCAGCGTACAGGCAAATATAATCCCAAAAAGAATCAGCGTACTGCAAATCGCATCCCTACTCATGATAAATTCAAAATCAACATTTGTCTGAATCAGCTTAAGCAGGATCAGGAACATCAGTTTACTAATTAAAATTCCCCCCAATAATCCAATCCCAAGGGATACGGCAGAGGTAAAAATACATTCATAGAGCAATATTCTGCCTATATGGCGCTTTTCCAGGCCCAGGATACTGTATAGCCCCAGTTCTTTTTTCCGGCGCTTCATTAAGAAGCTATTCGTATAGAACAGAAAAATCACTGAAAAAATTGCTATGATTGACTGCCCAAATTGCAATACCATTCTTAACGATTCACTCCCACGCATCTCATCGATTCCCGGATTGCCCGAAATAGCACTCATAACCAGATACATGATAATCGTACATATGCAGGTCAGCATATAAGGCACATACATTCCGGCATTTTTACGAATGTTCGTTACTGCCATTTTAGGGTAAAAAGAATTACGCATTCTCTTCACCTCCTGACGCTAATACCGTCAAGGTCTCCGTTATTTTCTGGAACATGGCATCATTATTCATAGATCCTCTGTATAACTGATGGAATACCTCACCGTCTTTTATAAACAATACGCGCTGCGCATGGCTTGCAGCCCTGGTACTGTGGGTTACCATTAGAATTGTCTGCCCTTCCTTATTAATACGGGAAAACAACTTTAACATCTGATCCGATGATTTTGAATCCAGCGCACCGGTAGGCTCATCTGCCAATACAATCTGGGGATTTGTAATCAAAGCTCTTGCCGCCGCTGCTCTCTGTTTCTGACCTCCGGAAACTTCATATGGATATTTCTTCAAAATATCCTGAATGTGCAGTTTCTCTGCCAGAGGTTCCAGTCTCTGACGCATCTCTTTATAATTTTTACCGGATAAAACCAGCGGCAGATAAATATTATCTTCTAATGAAAAAGTATCCAGCAAATTGAAATCCTGAAAAACAAAACCCAGGTTCTCTCTGCGAAATGCCGCAAGACCTTTGTCTTTTACCGACAACATACTATTTCCATTTAACAAAACATCTCCGCTGGTTGGTTTGTCCAAAGATGCAAGTATATTCAATAACGTGGTTTTACCGGATCCGGACTCCCCCATAATAGCGACATACTCGCCTTCCTCAACAGAGAAATTCACATCGGTTAATGCCTGTACCTGATTCCCTCCAAAACGGGTGGTATATATTTTTTTTAAATTTTTTACTTCTAAAAGTGCCATAGTCTTCTTCCTCTCTAACTTTTTCTGATCTTATTGTAATAAAAAAAGAAATGGACTGCCATAATATTAGCTTACATTTTCTATTCGATAGCTTACATTTCTGTAAGGTTGTAAAGTAATATATAACTCCTGATATCTACATATATGCCCATATTAGAGGGGTTTCAGCATTTTAGCTTTCATATAAATCCTTATAAAACCTTATATCTCCATGGTCAAATGGTGTAAAAATGGTGTGAAGTTTTTTTATTAATAAAGTAGTATTTCTTTTTTTCCTTTATAATATTATAAACTCTATCTGTCATAGGTATGGTTCTATTTCAAGAACGAGTTATGGGGAAATTGATTATACTTTGCTCTTTTTCCAATAAATAACATAGTATAGGATAAAGAGTATGACGGCGGCCGCTAACGGAATTAGAGCATTTATAATAGAGAGTGTACTCGACCATATTTGCCCTTGCCCCTGTGTTACATCAAGAAAAAGGTTCACCATAAAGGTTACTGGGCTTAAAAGCAACAACAAAACAGCACTGTAAGCAACTTTCTTGCCCTCAATTTTTTGAAGAGGAAAAATGCAACCCAAAAAAACACTATCAGAATGGGTGCTATACTAATACCCATGGAAAAAATCGGTACATGGTACTCCGTTAAACTATTTATCGCATAATCAAGCACATACAAAAATGGTACAAGAAAAATGCTTATATTGATGAGCGAACCGATGATTCCCTTCATCCCAAACTTTATCGCAGGAAAAAATACAAGCCATGCAAAAATGCTCACACTAATTGGTATGAGAGACCATGTAAATGTATTGGAAACCATTAAATTTACAAGGGATACTACAATGATAGCCAATAGAAGAAAAAAGGAAAAAACAGCAGCCCAGATATTTTGGGTCATTTTAATTTTGCCCATTGCTGTCTTTACTCCATATTCCAAAGCATTGTGGATACTTGCTTTCATATTTGCCTCTTCCGAATTATTTTTTTCGCCATTTAGCAATTCCGCTATTGTGATTCCAAGAATGTCTGAAAGAGGCAATAGCAATGAAATGTCAGGGAAACTTAGCCCACATTCCCATTTCGATACTGCCTTATCGCTGACGTGAAGTTTTGCCGCCAAATCTTTTTGTGTCATTTGATTCGATTTTCGTAACTCTGATATTAACTGTCCCATTTTTTCATTTTTCATACTAAGCTCCTTCGTATATTTATATGTTTATTTTACAAGAAAAAAAGCATTCACACAAGAAACATACAGTAGAATTGCGCAAAAATGAAGTAAACTAACAGTAGAATTTAACAAATGTTCAATCGATCATTGTTGATCTACATTTCACGCAACAGATTTCAGCTGCTCCGTCACCCCTGCGGCTTTCACCATTTGGACCATAAGCTCGGTTGCATCGGTAAGCTCTGCAAAACCCCATAACTCTTTTCTCTGTTTCCGCTTTATCATTTCCTTTTTTGTCATTCCTGTTTTCCTCCTATTTAAACCGTTTGCCAAATGCCCTCCTGACTGGATGCCGTCATGCTCCGGGGATTCTGCTAACTGCCCGGTTCTGGACTATCCGCCCTCGGGTGAGCTGTAAAAGCTATCCACGTTTGCCTTAAATTAAATAAGCCCATAACTGCGTTTAAGCGGTTACAGGCTTGTTATTGTGGTGTTTAATTTAAAATGATTTGGTTATTAATTTTGGACAATAAAATTAACTTCTTTCAATGTATAAGATTCGTTATCGTCATTATAAAACGAGTCCACTACATATGCCTCTAATGTCAATCGTTTATTTGCCCATTGAATAAGATTTAAGTTTTTAAATGTAAATTTACCTCTCCTATCTGATTTAACTGCTGCAATTTTATTCCCACTAGGATCTCTTAACACTATTTTTGAATTCTTATTTGTAATGCCTGATATTATCTTAGTATTTTTATTAATCTTTTTATAGGATGAAGGATTAACAAATGTTATGCTCTTTACTACTGTTAGCGGACTGTAAATTTAACTTCTTTCAATATGTTCTTTTCCCCATAAAGTTGATCGACAACAAATGACTGTAAAGATAATGTCATTCCTGCCCATTTTTTCAGGTTTAGATTTCTAAATGTAAACTTGCCTTTTCTATCCGTTTTAACGGAAACAATCTTTTTACCCTTTGGATCTCTAAGGGATATTGTTGAATTTTTATTTGCAATACCTGATATTTTTTTTGTGTTTTTATTGATAACACTAAAAGATGTAGGTTTAACAAGCGTTATAGTTTTTACTAAATTCTGAAGTTTAACGGTACTCTTATACCAAATACTATTTCTTCTCCAATGCCGTGGTATTTTTTTATTAAGTTCTTCTTCACTTATTTTATTATACTTTAGTCCGATTTCTGAAAGACTTGTATATCGATTTAGGTCTGGTATTTTTTTTATTTTATTAATCTGAACATCAAGTGATTCTAGTTGTGTTAATTTTTCAATACTTTTTAAACTTGATATTTTATTATAATTCAACGAAACATATCTTATATTAAATAAGTTTTTTATTGGGTTAATATTTGTAATTTGATTATGATCAGCATATAAACTAGTTAAATTGAATAAATTTTCTATACCCGATAAGGATTTTATATTATTAGACGAAACATCTAATTTAGTTAGATTTTTAAGCTTTCCTATTCCTTTTAATGTTTTTATTTTGTTTTTTATTTTATCTTTACTGGCGTCTAATCGCTTTATTTTTTCTGCATCTTTTTCTGTAAAATTTTTGCTTTTTCCAACTTCACGTAATATAGTTTGATACAAAACTCTATCTGGTATTCCAGTTTCGTCATTAGGAATAATTTTACTTTTTGCAGCCATTACATTCAACGGCATCAATACACACATTAAAATAACTAATGATGTCAAAAATATTTGTTTTTTTCTATACATATTCTTCTCCTCATAATTAAGATCTTGTTTAGATTTTATTTAGAAGCACTCTTCTCCCTTCTTCCTATATTTTCACAAAAAGTTCACAGTATTATATTTAAATATATATCATATTTTTATCAATTTTTCACCCCCCTATTGACTAACTGGTAGCCATCCTCGTCTAGTTGGTAATATTATTCATTACACATCGTAGATAAATGCTTTCAAAAAAATAGAGACATACCAAAGTACGCCTCTATCCTTAAATCTTATTCTACTTTCACATTACAATATGCGCTTTTTCCACTGCTTGTCTTAAGCGTGATTCTACATCTCCCCTTCTTAAGCCCAGTGACTACACCCTTGCTGGAAACCTTAACAATTCCTTTTTTGTTTATTGTCCATTTTTTCGTATCTGTTGTGTTCTTTGGATATACCGTTGCTTTCAGTGCGAATTTCCTGCCAACTTTCAGTGTTAGTCTCTTACGGCTTAGTTTTACCTTGGTAGCCTTTCTCTCCTTAACATTTATATTGCAGGTAGCTTAACTTCACTGTTGTCTTTTACTGTACATGTTACAGTATAACCGGAAAAACTCCAGTTTTTCTGAGCAGATTTAGTTTTATTCCTCATTCTCTTTTTTTACAATCCACTAATATGAGCATTGAAATACATGATTTTTTACTCTGCAATTACATTTATTAAAAGATATACCGACGCTTTTATACCATATTTCAACATCCTTAAACTGAATTGTTGAGCGCCTGATGCACATCAATTGTTATTGTCCTATCGACTACTCTGAAATCACCATTTCATTGGCTGCCACATCATAATTTATCCCCTATGAAGCCACCACAATGCTAATTCTAGCCAGTAATCATATTATGGCTGATATGATGACACATATACCGGAAGATACCATAGCAATGGGCAATGTAACTCCGGCAGCAGGATTTCATGCTTTTTTTGCAGCAGTGAATGAATTTTACAACTAATTATGAATAGGGTTGCCACTCCATGCATCCCTCAAGTTTTTTTATAGAAATAGGTTTAATAAGATAACCATCTGCACAAATGGCGGTTGCTTCCCGAATATATCGGTCGTTTTCCGTTACAAAAATGACATTGGCCTGCGGATTACATTTACGCACCCTGGATACCAGCATAAATCCATCTATTCTACGCATTAAAACCTCTGTAAATAATTGATCTACACGACTGTTATGTGCGTATTTAACTGCCAGCAAAGGATCTGTAAAAGAAACTACTGTATCATTTGTAAACACCAGCTGTATTTTAGCTACAAGATCATCCAGATGCTGTTGATTACTGTCAACCACCATTATATTCATTCTGCAACACTCCTCTCTACTCACTTTCACTTCATTTTCAGCGCTTTTCAAGTACTTTTCATACTTCAATGTGCCTTTAGTATATTTTATCAATGACATCAAAACTACACCATCAAGTATGATCCTAAAAATGAAATCTTTACCAAAAACAGCGGCTCCCACTGGAGCCGCTCCTTAATTTAAATCATATATTACTATCTATTTATTCCGTTTCCAGATGTTCTCTGTACAGATCAATTGCAATCCGGGTGCCCTGTCCAACCTTTGAAGAAACTTTTATGGAATGTCCAAGCCTATCTAATATCTTCTTGCAAAGATATAACCCAATTCCGGTAGACTTCTTTCCCATACGTCCATTATATCCGGTAAATCCATTTTCGAATATACGGGGAAGATCCTCTTCCTGAATCCCGATACCGGTATCTTCGATAATTAAGGTCTCACGTTCATCTGGATCCATGTAAACCGATATTTTTCCTTCATTGGTATATTTAAGTGAGTTAGATAAAATCTGTTCGATCACAAAAACCATCCATTTTTCATCAGTTATCACTGTATTATCCATTTCTTTTAATTCGAAAGGAATCTTACGGTAAATGAACACAGAACTATCATGCTTCACCGCTTTTCGAACCAAATCCAGTACTTTATATTCCTGAAGCTTTAAATCTGCCGACATATTCTCCATACGCAGATATTGCAATACCATATCAACATACCGCTCAATTTTAAGCAGCTGCTGTAAAAGCCCCTGATTTCTGGCATTGTCCTCTACTTGAATCAGAAGGCGCATTGCGGTAATCGGAGTTTTGATCTGATGTGCCCACAATGTGTAATAATCCATCATATCTTTTTTGCTGCGCTCTTCCTGTTCTTTTTCCTGAGCACTGTAACGAAAAAGTTTTAATAATATTTCCTGGTAATCTTTCTCAAGTAAATTTCCTGCATTTGGAAAATCATTACATTCTACGGTTATCCTGCCAAAAAGCCCATAAAGTGCTAAATGCTTGCTACGATATTTCCAATAACTAATCGTACACATAACAGCTCCAACAGCAAAGCACAGTAAAAATGCATAACTATAGATCTTAGCCGGAATGCCATATAAATAAAAAATCAGCAGGAAGATGAAGGAAAATATGAAGATTGCCAATATCTGCATCAGATGGTCTATTATATATCTGCCGATTATCTTATATTCCTTGATTTTTTCCATTCAGACCACCATATATCCTATTCCCTTTTTTGTTACAATAAATCCGGCAAGACCTATATCTTCTAACTTTTTACGCAGCCTGGTGATATTAACAGTCAGCGTATTATCATCAATAAAGCTGTCACTTTCCCATAGGCGCTCCATAATAGCTTCACGGGATACCACCTTCCCTGCATTCTCCAATAAGATCTGAAGGATTTTAAAATCATTTTTTGTCAGATCTGTTTTTTGTTCCTGATATAATAAAGTGGTATCACTCAAATTTAAAATAGCACCATTATGTTCTAATACATTAGTCTGACCCTGAAATGCATATGTTCTTCGAAGCATTGCCTGAACTTTCGCCGCAAGTACCGTTAAATCAAATGGCTTGGTTATAAAGTCATCTCCACCCATATTTATCGCCATTACAATATTCATGTTATCACTCATAGAAGAAAGAAAAACAATCGGAACCTTAGAGATCTTCCTGATTTCCTGACACCAGTGATATCCATTGAAAAACGGCAGTGTAATATCCATCAATACCAGCTGCGGATCAAATGCAATAAAATTTTCCATGACTTTCTCAAAATCTGTGACAACACTGGTTTCCATCCCCCATGTCCGCAAATAATCCTTTACAGACGAAGCGATTACCATATCATCTTCCACAATCAATATTTTATACATTCTGTCATCCTTTCACTATCATGCGCTTGTTATCAGTATAATCTTTCCCACTTTTTAATATACTGTACCTCCATCATAGTATTTAACCTCTCATCTGTCAAGCAGACCAGCCACTCTCCCTGATCATTTACCGACCTGTTAATGGCACAAAAAAAGAAGGATTCCCACCTTCTCTTTCTATATCAGCATGGTCTGCAGCAACAGCCGCACAACATATTCATACAGCAAAGCTGTGTACAACAGCTTGTATCAAAATTCTGGGGCATTCCGCCATATCCGCTGCCCATGGTCTGATACCATTGCCCACCGGACTCCAACTGTCTCTTAAGCTGTTGATACTGGAAATTATTCGGTTCCAAAGCAGCGGCTCTCGATGCAAAATCCTTTGCATTGAGATTATTGCCGATACCAGCATTGGCAAGTGCACTCAGGTAATACCATTTGGCATTACGCTGTGAAATATTATTTAAAACATTCAGAGCTTCCTGGAAATGGCCGGCATTAATATAATTTGCCGCTGCCTGATATTCAATTGGCTCGCCGCTTTCATACTGGCGCTGACCAAAACCGCCGCCATAGCCGCCAAATCCCTGCCCCTGTCCATAGCCCTGACTGCTCTGTCCGCTATATCCGCCAGTATATCCGCCGGTACGTTCCTTCATAATCTGGTCGTAAGCCTGCTGCACCTCTTTAAATTTCTCTTCGGCCTGATCCTTGTTGGGATTATTCAGGTTTGCATCGGGATGATATCTCCTGCTCAATTTCCTGTATGCTTTTTTTACCTCATCATCAGATGCTGAAGACGGAATTCCCAACACCTTATATGGATCCATTATCATTCTTATTTCCTGCTCTTTCCTTCGTTACTTTTTCGTATTTCACCCAAACTCCGGAATACAATATATTTCTTAGTATATCAACATTTTCTAAAATTGGCAACCTCTCAAATGCTCTGGAGCATTCTGCCATCATCAACATCATAATGTCTTTACATTTACCGGCATAATCAGCATCAGTCATCATTGGTATCAAAGGGTTATAATTTCCTGCCTTTTTGTCCTTTTCCACATCTTCATAAGCATCCATAAGATAGATGAATTTCCCCAGGTAAAAGCCCATCTGACCCAGAGGTTCCTTCCACTCATCTTTTTTATACATAAACAACTCTTTTAATACGGTTCCGGTAAGCCCCGCTGCCACATCCAGATCTTTTTCTTTTCGTACCTCGCACTCGCGCATCTTTTTCATATATCTTTGTATTGCCCTGCGCTGTCTGGGATATCTTTCTGCCGTTTCTTTATACTTCTTATGTATCATTTTAGCAAGAGTAAGTTTGGCTGCATTATGGTCATCAAACCAGTCATCCATAAAATTATGGTAAGCAAGAAGTACATTCATATCCGCCGCATAATCCAGCATTTCATTTTCTGCTATCAATTCTTTTTTTGTAGGATGTAACGCACACCTTTGCATTTTAAGCTCACCCTGAGATTCATAAAGGCTTGATAACAGAAGACCCAGAAAAGTCATGTCAAAAGTCAGCAGCACCTTCCCCCTGACTCCATACTGCTTTCCTAACCGCTTACACAGTCCGCAATAGTATGCCCGGTAGGTCTTATAATCCTTTATTTTAATTTCATCCTGATTAATCGTCACATATCCGAACATCGCTCTATCCTCTGCTTTTCTATCAACTCTTCTTTACAAACTGATCCCCGCATTTAGGGCAGGTAATTGAAATTTTTCCTTTTCCCCGGGGGATACGAATTTTCTGTCTGCACTTTGGACATTTGTAAATATGGAAATCTTTACTCTGTTCCAGGCGCTTTTTCTGTCCGTGAAATAATCCTGTCACCCTGTCTTTTAACTCCATAAACTTCTGATTTTCCGCATAGCGTTTCTGAACATTCTTCGAAAACATACGCACATAAATCAAAACCAGTAAAATCAACGGAACCCAGGAAAACAATCCGCTTCTTATAAAAATTGATAAAACCACCAGGACAAAAGCAACAATTATCATAAATCTCGATAATTCATCAGCTCCATACCGCCCCATCATAAACCTCTGAAACTTTTCCTTCACTTCCAAATCCTCCTAAATATTATTTCCATCATTAATAGTATTATAGGTTGTATGAAAATTTAAATCAATAAAGGATTCATAAAATTTTTGTAAACAGTTTTCTTTGTCGATTTATGTAAGAATTTAGCAAAATATTTTTCTTGTCACAATTTGCAGAATATGGTAGAATTTTTACGTATTGGTAAAAATCTAGTACGTTTCACAACTCGCGCTCCGCAGACTTCCCCAAGAACTGCGGGGTACTCCCAAAAAATTGATTGTTATTTACATCCCCGGCACAGTGCCGGGGATTTTATATTTATTTTACTCATACAGGAACAAAATAAAGACCGCTATTCCTGTTTATTAATCTGTTTGATAATCTGATTGACATATGTGCTCAAACCTGCAACCAATATACCCTGTACAATTGCGGTGAATAAGCCCAAAGCTATATCCTGTCCTGTTATAAAGGTGGACGTAGCAACCACCCAGATGCCGCAAATAACGATTCCAATGAAACCAACCACCAGTGGTATGAATTTATCCGGAAGCAAAGTACTCTGCTTCAGCCATATACCAATAAAATACAATATTATTGCAACTACAATCAGACCCGGCTTTATATAATCCATAATATCCATGCTGCTCTCCCTCTCTCTATGATGATTTATTTATATGCTTCTACTGTTCCTCATGTGCCGCATTCACTTTTCCATATTTACGCTGCTGATGAAAATGAAAATATGCCATATATAATTTAAAACCGTCTCATTGCATGGTGTTGCGAAATAGATTATACTTGGAGCAGGAGGTGGTAGATATGCCAAACGAAGACAAAAAAGATTTTAATGCAATGTTAAATGACGCGAAGGATATGCCAAAATTTCAGACAATCACTGACCAGAAGAGTATAGAAAAATATGGCGGTAACAGAATGTATTTCGCTCCGCCTGTCGCATACGACAATGTGATGAAAGCTGTCCCATACGGGAAAGTTCTAACGATTGGTGAAATACGGTCATACTTTGCAAAAGCAAATGGAGCCGATTTCACCGAGCCAATCACCGCCGGAATCTTTGTGTCCATTGCAGCATGGGCCAGTTACCAGAGAAAAGATGATAAAACCCCATATTGGAGGACTCTAAAAGCAAACGGGGAATTAAATGCAAAATACCCGGGCGGGGTGGAAGCACAAAAAGAAAAACTGGAAGAAGAGGGCCATACCATTATTGAAAAAGGAAGAACCAACATAAAATATTATGTTAAGAACTATGAAAACTCACTTTTTGATTTAACGGATATTCTGGCTGTTTGATCCAATATTATGATTACTGCGTATTAAATACATATCTCCGTCATACTATATAATAAGAAATTCTAAATTGGTTGCATCATGATAACAGAAAAATATATTGTGACATTTTATGGCCTTAACACTAAATATTATACAAATGAATTTGTTGCTCATTTATGGGAAGAAAGTGCAAATAAAGAATATTCCAGCTCCGGCGTATTTGTAACCAGTCTCATAAACGTGAATAGCCTGGTGTGTGGAACAGTAAGAGGGTGTAATCTAGGCGAAACGGCATATATTGTATCTACAACAAGAAATCCATCAGAAGTTAAAGATAGTGACGTTTTTAGAGAAGCCTTCATAAATGTTGCAAAAGAAGTTAGAAAAAACTTTGGCAATCCTTTTATGACAATTACTGTGCAAAATGTAGATATTCACTATTTTATTGAAATCAAATAAAATGCATGAAACTAAATCTCTTGTTTGCCTGCAGTATTAGCCCCTGGACGCAATCCCCAGGGGTATTTTATTATAGAAAATTTCATTACATCAAACGTACTCTTTAATACATCATAAAACTTTACAGATAAAAAATAAGTTATAATATTCTGCAATAGAAATGCTGGTAAAGTGTATTATTCTTGTAATTTGTTATTGGTATAACTATCAATACACTATGGCAATGAATATTAAAAATAGTGCTAAGGAGAATGAGAGATATGATAAATCCATGGAAATTGAAAAAGCAGCTCATTAATTCAGAGATATGCAGAAACTGTTTCAATAATAAATATAGAACTAATTTACAAAAAGAATACTTCTTATATACCTATTATGCATCAGAATGCAGCGTATGTAATGAGTTTAAACATACCGTGAAAGGCTTTACAGCAAAAGGAAAAATAAAAATATTGGGTTGTAAGAAAGTATCCGTTTAGAGAATTGTCTGAATCATCTATAATAATTGTAAATGAGATTATATCCTCCCAACAGGGATCCTTTCATTATAACATCGTAGCCCTTTATTGATATATAACAGAGTTTGTATTTTAAATAATATCCATAGCAAACATTTTATTAATCAAATTGTCTTTCAGTTCTTTTGCTTCCTTCAAATGATAAGCAATATTCTTATATTTAGCTGATAATAAACTATTCGATATGTTATCTATACAATCAGTAAGTTTTAATATTTCCTTATAAATATCATTATCGAAACTTACAATTTCAAGTAAATTATCCTTAATGCACATAATATGACAGATAGCCTGTTTGGTAATCGTCATATTATCACATGCATTTCTCACATGGCTCAAATATAAAATCATACAGACCTGTTTAGACCGTTCATAGAAATACGATATCAGGCTAGGTAATACTTGATATGGATTTGCATTTTCTTTTAGAGTCGGTTCATCTTTCATGTCATGCACCTTTCTTTATTAATTCTTCTGCTTTATTATACTAAAAATATTTGTTTTAATCAAGGTTAGTCTTCTATTCATGACACATAATCGACTTTTCGGTACATTTTAATAAAACATATTTAAATTTGTGATATAATATTCAGTTTAATTTTCAGTCCTGTTTTTTTGTTCTAAACTCAGGTAAATGCAGGGATATAATCCCAAGGGCTCATTGATTCCAATATTTATTCTTAAAACAACAAAAAATCCTTGAAATTCAAGGGTTTTTCAAAGCTCCTGGCCGGATTTGAACCGGCGACCTACGCATTACGAATCACAAAAATTACTTTTTACATTTTTCTGTATTTAGTAATATCCCTTATTATTACTGGATTATGGAGATAATATATCTTTTTATCTTTACTGTTTTCTGTAACTTTTTATAACTTTGTTACCCATTTGTTACCCATATGCAAGCTTGAATTTAAACGCACTGTATAAGGAAGGAATAATATTTTACATACCTAAGCCCAGACTCCATATCTGGGCTATACCCGTATATAAGTAATCTTTAGCCCTGGGATGATCCCCAGGGCTATTGTAGTATATTCCAACTTACCTAAAGCGTTCAGATGAATGTTATTTTTTCTTATATTCAAATCTGATGTCAATGCCGATTGGCTTCTTTGCTGTTCCACTCCCTTTTTTGTAAATAGTTGATGGAAGAAGACTATGTACCAGTTTTACTTTAAAAGAACGTACTTCATAAATAGGATAGGCTCTTGCTGTGGCAAGTTTATAGCCTTTTGGAATATTTCCAGTAGCAGAACCAGAGATAGAAAAGGACTGAGTTGCACTGTAGCCTATTGCAGCACTTACTGTTCCCTTAGAAACACTTACATTAGCGTTCCATGTTCCTGACTTAGTTGCTGTTGCGCTAGCAGTAACAGATGATCCATTAACAGCTTTTACAACAACGAGCTTTTGAGATGTATCTGTCCATTCTGCATTTTTAATTTTAACATCATAAACAACCCATTTTTTCGGACGACTGCCTTTTTTGAACAAAGAGTTTATTTCATTTTCTTCCGAAACATCATCTAACGGAATGGTGTTATATATTTTTTTGGTCTCAATAATAGTATCTGGTTGTTCGTCAATATTATCGGATGCTAAAGCAACATTTTTTGAATTAATTATCATAAATATACAAAATACCAACATAATAATTTTTTTTAAAGTTCTCATGAAATATCCCCCTTTTCCAGAAATCCTCTTAACATGTAAAATGCTGATGGAAGAGCCAAAATCAATCCAATAATTCTACAATTTTCTGCATAATTTAACATTGCTAACATATAATTATTGGTATCCATTGTTCCCCCATTCCTTTGCATCAACAAATATACAAGATTTTCCGCTATAGTGTACGAAAACAAAATAATTACAATACCGATTATCATCAATCCAATTGCAATATACTTTCTTTTAATATCTCATCACCTCCCTTATCTTTGAAGAATTATTAAAATATTGCAAAGTCTGAACTGCTTTGGGTTAGCTATGGCTAATTTATTATTTTATTATAGCATGTATATTTTGCTATGACAATACTTTTCTTGCTTGAGCGTCTGCTGTATCATACATCCTTGAAATTTGCCAGGGTGTATTTTTTATACCCAAAAATAAGGAGATGATACAATGGGAAGCATCGAAAAAAGAGGGAACTCATACCGAGTAACTGTAAGTAATGGCCGGGATGTTAATGGCAAACAAATCTTAGAAAAAGATACATTCACTCCTGCTCCCGGGATGACAAAGAGGCAAATAGAAACTACTTTAAACGAATTTGTTGTGGATTTTGAACGTGCTGTTAAAGATGGAAGAAATATCAGAGGAGAACGGATGACTCTCGAAGAATTGTCCAAACTGTTCTTGAAAGATATGGCTCCTTGTATCGTTCCACCATTGGTTATGGCAGCCGCAAAACAACTTAAATCACAACAGAAGCAAACTGCTTTGGAAATAGGTAGTCAGTGGATTGGATTACGTGGGAAAGATTTCGATAATAATTTTGTATTCACTCAATGGATTGCTGTATAATTGCATATTTTATTTTAAAACAACAAAAAACCCTTGAAATTCAAGGGTTTCTCAAAGCTCCTGGCCGGATTTGAACCGGCGACCTACGCATTACGAATGCGGCGCTCTACCAGCTGAGCCACAGAAGCATGTGGTTGAAATTTCAACCACTGACCTAAATTATTATATACAAATTTTTGGAATTTTGCAAGCTTTTTTTACTATTTCTTCAAAAATTCTTCTATCTCTTTTTCTATTTCACTGGAATTATAATCCAACAGCCGGTACTCTCTGTTTTCTATTGAATTCCCTTCTTCGGAACCACCGGATACCTTCTGGGACAGTATCCATTTCTCCAGAATATTGGACTTATTTATCCAATAAACATCTTTTTGGGGCTCTATTTCCACATCTCCAAAATTGAATGTTACTGCATTATCTTTGTACAAAACTGTATATACCATATAATCCCCATCCATTTTCACTGATATATTTTTTATGTCTCTCCCTTGCAAATCAAGCAAACCATTTTTGAGATACAACTCCATCCCATCTTTTAATAGTTCATTATCTTCGGGCAAGTCAGAAAATTCCACCCAGCCCTGCCCCTGAATATAAATCTTCATTTCTTCTTTCTCATCGTTATATATATCAGATACAATCTGTGGATGGTCTTTTGTATATACTTCATTGTCCCAGAGGCTGGAAACGCTCTTAGTTCCATCTGATGTGCTGCTGCTCCAAACTGTGCCTTCCAAAGTCTCAATTTTTCCATTATCATATTGGATATTCTCAGATCCCTTAATCTTAAATTTATTCAAATTATTATAGCTTTCTATTCCCCGGTTAATTTGATCAACCTCAGTCTGATAAGTATGGTCCTCCAGTTCTACTGACAGGAGAGGATACAAAAAAAGTGCTAAAAAGAGAACCACTAAAACACCTGTACAAATACTGAAAATCACCTTGGTTACAAGGATCTGTTTGTCGGTTACACCTATCCTGATCCTCTTTAAATACTGGTGATAAATGATTGCCATATCAGCATATACAAACAACGCTGCTGCCGTACCTGCAGTTATACCGGCTAAAAAGCTTAGCCTGGTTCCATTTGGTCCTTCAAATATTTTTGAAGTATATAACAGCAGCCAAAAAACCATTATGCCTATAAAATAACAGAATACTAATCCGATCAGATTTCTTGTTCCTACATCTGATTTATCGGGAAATCCGCTATAACAGTTATAAGCCGCATCACAAATACAGACTATTATAGAAGGAAGGAGTATTATTACTAACCATTTTGTTGATTTACTTGGTGTCTCACGAAATATATATGTAAGTATCTCAAACACAACATAAGAACTAAAAAGCATTATATACTCATAGCGTCTTCTATATCTCCAAGCCTTTAAATTAGCATCCGCGACTGAATCCGGTATGTGAAGTTTTTCTATCCTGTCTGGATGAACCAATGCATTCCATAGATTATCTTTCATCTCATCTCTCCCTATCCCAGCTTAACAGCGAGGTAAACTGAACTGGTATCTTTTACCATGAGTATAACGCATTTTGGCTCTGACCGCAATGATATCGTTACAAACACCAAATAAAAATGCAGCTTACCGTGGGTACAGTAATCTGCATTTAAATAGTTTATTACGTAGAGGCTATTGTATATTTATGGGTCAGATTTAATATAAAAACCGTTCTTATTCTGTTTCTTATTCTGTTTCTGACTCTGATTCTGACTCTGTCTCAGCAGTGGTCCCTTTTATCGATGATTTTCCCGAACCTTTACTAACCGATTCTTTTGTAGTCTTTTCACTGGAATCTTCCGTTGTATCTCCGGATGATGTTTCTGATGAATTTTCAGACGATTTCTCTGTAGTTTTCTCTGTAGATTCTTCTTTTGGGCCTACTCCGGTGAGTTTCTGAATCTTTTCACTCAGATCTTTGACTCTGGCTGAAGGATTATAATCCTTTGTACCAAACAGAAATTCGTGAAGTTTTACTACATTACTTTCCAGTGTCTGAGGAATTTCATCATCTCCTGATCCACCCTTACCACCTGTCTTATGATCGTATGGGAATCCAATTGTTTCTGATATATTATAGGACAGCATTCCCATTCCCATAGATATCATCTCAGACTGGGACATACTGGTGCGAATCATTGGAAATACTCCATCCATGATTTTATTCAATGTCCCTACATCAGCCTTTTTCACCTTTTCAACGATTTTCTCAATTACTTCCCGTTGCCGTTCTGTTCTCTTGAAATCATTTCCTGCGGTATAACGGATTCTGGAATAGGAAGTTGCCTGAACACCATTCATATTATAAGTACCTGCACCCGGAAGTTTTTCGTAGCTCTTGCCTGTTACTTCTGAAGTTTCCACACAATAATTATTCAGATGCACGCTCTCCGCTTCATCTACTGTCAGCTCTATACCGCCCAATAAATCCACGATCTCTGCCAATGCATTAAAATCAACGGATATATAATCCTGAATTTTCAAATCAAAGTTTTCATTTAAGGTAGATACAGCCCTTTCCGCTCCGCCATTTGCATAAGCAGCATTTGCTTTTCTGTATAAATCTCCACCAATGTATAAGTACGTATCACGGTAAATAGATACCAGTTTTACTTCTTTTGTGTCGTTATTAATACTGGCAATTATAATTGCATCACTGTTTGCCCTGGAGAGATCTTCATCTCTGGTATCCAGCCCAAAGAGTGCTATATTCGTATATCCTTTTATAACTTTATTCGTTTCCAGTTCTTCATTTACAACTACTTCATCCATATTCATCTCGCTGGACTGTATTTTCCCCAACTTACTTTGTACATAAGAATATGCAATTGCCACTGCCGCTGCAATCAAAAGTAGAATTACTCCTACGATAATCAGAATCTTTCTTTTCTTGCGTTTCTTATAACCTGGATCTTCTTTATCCACTTTTTCTTTGTCCATTGGATTAATGCTCCTTTATAATCCCGTATTTTATTTTCTGTCACAGTTGAATCATATCCACTACATTTGGAAAGAATGTCTGCACATTGTCATGATACACCATATCTGCTACATTGTCAGCATAATGTTCCTGGGAATTTATTAAAATTAACCTTTGACCCTGAAAATATTGTATGCACTCTCTGCATAATTCTGTTTTCAGATGTAATCCAAGTACCAGCAGTACATCTGCTTTTGCCACTTCTTCAGCTGCCTTACTCATTACATGGTTATCCACCATTTCTCCTACCAGACGGACCCCCGGATGAAGCGGAATATTACATTCATCGCAAAAAGGAACACCCTCTGCTTTTTTAATATAATCCAGTGTAAATTGTTTTAAACATCGCGGGCAATGATTATTTTCATATATGTTTCCATGAAGGTTAATGACTTTTTTGCATCCTGCCCGCTGTGGAAGGTTATAT
This sequence comes from Robinsoniella sp. RHS, assembly GCF_001029355.1. Taxonomy (NCBI): domain Bacteria; kingdom Bacillati; phylum Bacillota; class Clostridia; order Lachnospirales; family Lachnospiraceae; genus Robinsoniella; species Robinsoniella sp. RHS. Next base: position 32,251 of record NZ_JNGB01000034.1, on the reverse strand, counting down.
ATTTCTCTTGTGATAATATATTTTAATCGTCCCATAGCCTCCAGTTTTGCCAGTGCATAGTATGCAGGTCCTGGTTCTTCTTCATTTGTGGCCAGAATGTCATCTTTATAGTAATTATAAAATTTTTCCGGATTGGTTGCAAAGCAACGGGCAGAAAATAATTCTTCCGGAGAGTACCCATACTTTCTTTCAATTCGATAGGCCTCATCTTTGTCGTGATAATGAGAAATCCCTACCTCTCGCATCATATTCAAGCCGCCAAGGGCCACCAGATATTCAGATTGCTGTATTGCTTTGATTAAATAGTCTATCTTCATAAACTCATCCCTTTCCTAAAAGCAATCTGCACATTGCAAGATATTTTATTTTATAAAACGGTCTATAGCTTTATTCAATTCTTCAATCGCCTGTGTATCGCCCGACTCAACTGCATCAATCAGGCAATGCTGAATGTGGTCGTGCAGAATGACCTTTCCTGTATTGTTAATTGCTGCTTTTACTGCTGATAACTGGATGAGGACTTCACTACAGTCCCTTCCGCTTTCTACCATCCTCTTAATGGATTCCAGATGCCCGATTGCCCGTGATAAACGGTTAATAACCGCTTTTGTACTCTCATGGGAATGTACATGGCCATGAGAATGGGGAACGGATTCATTTTCATGAACATGCATATGCATATGTTCATACACAGTCCCATCCTCCCTTACATGTGTATGGGCTCCGGACAGATGTTCCTGTGCTTCGCTATTCCTTTCTTCATCCGTTTCTCTTGATACTGCCATTACAGTTACCTCCTGTTTATCTCGTTTTGTACCTCTGCATTTTTTATTGTAACGTCTAATTGGTTATAGGGAATGTTAATATCTTCCTGGTCAAACGCATATTTTACACGCTCCATGATTCTCCATCTTGCCGGCCAGTAATCCTCCGGTTTGACCCAGGAGCGGAAACCTAATTCCACGCTGCTGGCAGCCAGATTATCCACAAAGATCTCTATCGGTTCTTCCTTTAATATTGCAATATCGTTATTCAGGATTTCCTCCAGTATCTCTTTCGCCTTTCTGATATCAGCTTTATAAGATATGCCGATCACCAGTCTCAGCTGCCTTTTGCTTTGCCTTGATAAATTCGTCAGGCTTGTATTGGATAATGAACCATTCGGTATGCTGATTGTCCGATTGTCCGGTGTCAGTAAGGTGGTATAGAATAAATCTATCTTACTGACCGTACCTTCATTGTCATTCACATCTTCTTTGATATAATCACCTATACTGAACGGCTTCATCAGCAGGAGAATAAATCCTCCTGCCAGATTACCCAGCGATTCCTTAAGTGCCAGGACAATACCCACACCCATAGAACCTAATAATGCCGCTATGGAAGCTTCTTTTACTCCCAGATAAGTTGCAATTCCCGATACTAACAATATATAGAGAATTGCCTTTACCAGTGAATTAAGGAAATGTACGGAACCTTCCTCCAAACCTGCACGCAGGAATGGTTTTTTCAGAAGCTTTAACATCCACTTTATCATCTTACTTCCAATAAAAAATACAAGCAGGGCAATTAAGATTTTTATTCCAAAGTCGGCGATACCCGGAAGTTTCTGCTCAAAATATTTTACAACAGCATTCGCCTTCTCTACCTGATCCGCAATTGTGTCTTCCATTTTAATTACCCTTTCATCTCTTTTAATTCTGATCTATTATTTGTGATCTATTATTTCTGATCTTTATCTGCACTTTGTTTCTTTTTTGCTCTGGCAGTGCCAGCCGTTTTCTTTACAGCAGTTTTCTTTACAGCCGTTTTCTTTACAACAGTTTTCTTTGCTGCTTTTGATAACTTTTTTGTCTCCACCGGCTCTAATTTTTCTATTTTCAATTCAACCGGCTTCAATATCTCAGACTTAACAGACACTGCCGGTTCCACAGCCTGTACTGCGCTCTGACTTTCTGCTTCTTCGATTTTCTTCTGAAGTTCTTCCTTTAAATTACTTTTCTTTGCCTTGGTTTTTACAGGCTTTTGTTCAGCCTTTTTCTCCACCGCTCTGGTGTAAGAGAAAATTGAAATTCCCATTGGAGGAACTTTTATGGAAATGGAATTTGGACGGTCATCGCATTCCTCTTTTTTAGAAGGCTTCACACGTGGATTCACCATTCCGGTACCGCCGAATTCTTTTCTGTCACTGTTAAATATCTCTTTGTACTTACCAGGGTAAGGAACCCCGATTTTATGATTTTCATAAACAAGCGGTGAAAAATTACAAACGATTAACAGCATTTCATCCTTCTTGCGTGTATTTCTGGTAAATACCAGCATGTTTTCATTTGCAGATATATTATTAATCCATTCAAACCCTTTCGGATCATAATCCAGCTGATAAAGTGCCGGGTTCTTCGCATAAAATGCATTTAATGCTTTTACATAATCCTGCATCTGTTTATGCTGTTTGACATCCAGCATGTCCCACTCCAGCTCTTTTTCCTCCGACCATTCAGAATACTGTGCAAATTCCTGGCCCATGAATAAAAGTTTTTTACCGGGATGTGCCATCATATATCCGTAAGCGGCTCTCAGATTGGCGAACTGGCTTTCTGGTTCCCCTGGCATTTTGCCAATCATAGAAGCTTTGCCATGGACCACTTCATCATGGGAAAGTGTTAAAACGAAGTCTTCGCTGTAAGCATATACCATACTGAAAGTCAATTCCCCATGATGTCCGCCCCGAAACAGCGGATCAAGGGACATGTAATGGATAAAATCATTCATCCAGCCCATATTCCATTTATAATCAAATCCCAGTCCGTCATCTTCCAGCGGAGAAGTAATCTTCGGCCATGCCGTTGATTCTTCCGCGATGAGAATCGCTCCGCCTTCTTTTTTCTTAAAAGCCCCATTGAGCTGTTTGAAAAATTCTACAGCTTCCAGATTCTCATTGCCGCCATACATATTGGCAACCCATTCGCCATCGTTTTTGCCATAATCCAGATAGAGCATGGAGGCTACCGCATCCATGCGGATTCCGTCAACGTGATATTTTTCTGCCCAGAACATCGCATTTGCAATCAGGAAATTCCTTACTTCCGGGCGCCCGTAGTTGTAAATCAGCGTGCCCCAGTGAGGATGTGATCCCTGTCTTGGATCCAGATGTTCATATAGGCACGTTCCATCGAAAGTACAAAGTCCAAAAGTATCTCTTGGAAAATGTGCCGGAACCCAGTCCAGAATTACACCAATTCCCTGTTGATGCATATAATCCATGAAGAACATAAAATCTTCGGGTGTTCCATAACGGCTGGTTGGTGCATAATAACCGGTTACCTGATAGCCCCAGGAACCATCAAAAGGATGTTCCATAATCGGCATCAGCTCAATATGGGTATATCCCATTTCTTTGATATATTCTGCGATCTGAGGTGCCAGTTCCCTGTAGTTAAAGAAATCCCTTCCTTCTTCCTCAGGGCGTCTCCAGGAACCCAAATGCATTTCATAAACAGCCATGGGTTCTTTTTTGGTATCTGTTTTCTTTCTTTTCGCAAGCCAGGCATCGTCTGTCCATTTAAAACCACGAAGATCAGCCACTACAGATGCATTGTTTGGCCTTAGCTCCGCAGCATTGGCATAAGGATCGGCTTTCAAATAAGTAAGCCCGCCTTTTGCTTTTACTTCGTATTTATAGATGTCCCCTGCTTTTACACCTGGGATAAAAAGTTCGAAAATTCCGCTGTCCCACAATCTTCTCATAGGAAAACGCCTGCCATCCCATGAGTTGAAATCGCCTACGACACTGACTCTGGCTGCATTAGGTGCCCATACTGCAAAGTACACGCCTTCAGTCCCTCCAAGTGTCATGGGATGGGCTCCCAGCTTTTCATAAATATCATAGCAGATTCCTGCATTGAACTTTTTCGTTTCCTTTTCCGTAATCTGCGGTGCAAACGCATACGGATCTTTTATCTCTGCCGTTTCTCCGGTATCATGGGTAATTTTAAACGTATAATCAGGAATGCTCTTTCTTGGTATCAAGACTGCAAAGTACCCCGCCTCATCTTCCAGTTCCATCCCGTACTCTTTTTTCACCCCATCTATGCTCACGGCAACCTGAACTGCCTGTGGAATAAATGCCTGTATTAATACGCCTTCTTCTGTAAGATGTGCTCCCAATAATGAATGGGGATTGTCCTCTTCTGAATAAACAATTGCCTCAATTGCTGCCCAATCCATTAATTCGTATAATTTTTCATTCATAGCATACCCTCCTTGTCCCATTTCTATATGGCTATTTTACCACATTTATCTTATGAATGGAACTAAAACTGTACCCGCGGTTTTACGTAAGGCTGTGGATAAACAATCCGCTTCTGAGTTTGGGTTCAAACCAGGTAGATTTTGGAGGCATCAGGAGCCCGGCATCTGCCACTGCAAACAGTTCCCCAATGGATGTAGGATACATGGAAAATGCCACACCGCCACACTCTTTCACTCTCATTTCCAGCTCTGCAAGCCCGCGGATTCCGCCAACAAAATCAATTCTTTTATCCGTTTTGGGATCTCCGATTCCAAGCACCGGATGTAATAGCTCATCCTGCAGAACAGATACATCCAGGCCTTTTACCGGATCTTCCGTGCGGTATTCCGGTTTCACCTGCAGGCGGTACCATCCGTCTGTTAAATACATACCTAAAATTCCCTTTGCTTCCGGCTTTACCGGTACTTCAGATTTTTGGATGTCAAATTTCTCTGTCGCCTTTTTCCTGAACTCTTCTACGGTCATTCCATTTAAATCCATTACAACCCGGTTGTAATCCAGAATCATAAGTTCTTCTTCTGAAAATAAAACCGATAGGAAATAATTGAATTCTTCTGAACCGTCATAGTCCGGATAAGCTTCTCTGCGCTTTAAACCAACTTTTACAGCTGATGCTGCACGGTGATGCCCGTCCGCTATGTATATATGCCCAACCTTTCCAAATGCTTCCTCAATCTCCCGGATCAGTTTTGCATCCCCTATTTTCCATCCTCTGTGGATAATCCCATCCGGTGATTCAAAATCGAAAACAGGTTCTTCTGTTTTCCCCTGTAAGACCAGCTTTTTCAACACCTCATTTTTACGGTAAGCCAGGAAGATCGGCCCCGTCTGGGCATCACAGCTGTCTACATGGCGGATACGGTCCTGTTCTTTATCTGCTCTGGTATTCTCATGCTTTTTAATCACCCCGCTCATATAATCATCGATGGAAGCGCAGGCAACAATACCTGTCTGTGACCTGCCATCCATGACCAGCTCATAGAGATAATAACAGCATGACTCATCCTGAACAAATTCCCCGTCCTCTTTCATCTGCCACAAAATATCATGGGCTTTCTGATATACACACGGATCATAGGTATCCACCTCATCCGGAAACTGTGTTTCTGCACGGTCAATTTTCAGAAAACTATAGGGCTCCTTTTCAACTTCCTCTTTTGCTTCCTTCCTGTTATAAACATCATACGGAAGTGCCGCAATTTTCGATGCCAGGTCTTCTCTTGGCCGGATTGCCCGAAATGCCTTTACTTCTGCCATAAATTTTTCCTGCCTTTCATTATTTTCTGTAATTCTTTCTGTAATTTATCCCACAATATCCCATATTCCCTGCGGTTTTTTCTCACCGCTCTGGCAACTGTTTTCGCTGCCCTCACAGGCTTTAAAACCTTTTTCACCTGATACAACATAAAATACCTCCTGTCTCAGATTTATCACTATTTTACTGATACAAAAATTGCCGCAAAACCTCACATTTTGCGACAATTATGTTAATCATTATTTAATCACTCGAACCTTCAGCACGCCTTCGATATTCTTCAGAGTATCCCTTACGGCCTCCGGAAGATGGGTATCTAAATCAAATAACGAATATGCATAATCACCCTTACTTGTATTCGTCATATTGGCAATGTTCAGATCTGCGGAACCAAGAACGGATGCAAACTGTCCGATCATATTCTTGGTATTTCTGTGATTAATTGCAATACGGCATACATGGGAACATTCACCCATATTACAGTTTGGATAATTTACGGCGTTTTTGATGTTACCGTTTTCCAGATAATCCTTTAACTGTTTGACTGCCATGATTGCACAATTTTCTTCTGATTCTTCAGTGGATGCACCAAGGTGAGGAATTACCAGGCATCCCTTTTCTCCTGCTGTAGTCGGATTTGGGAAATCCGTTACATATTTCTTTACCTTACCTGTACGCAGAGAAGTTACCATAGCATCTTCATCTACCAGCAGATCTCTGGCAAAGTTCAAAATTACAACGCCATCTTTCATTAATGCAATTGCATCCTGATTGATCATCTTCTTTGTGGCATCCATCAGCGGAACATGAATGGTAATATAATCACATTCTTTGTAAATATCATCCACCTGCTGGATATGCTTAATGCTTCTGGAGAGGTTCCATGCTGCATCTACCGAAATGTACGGATCATATCCGTAAACTTCCATTCCAAGATGTGTTGCTGCATTTGCAACAGCTACACCAATTGCTCCAAGACCGATAATACCCAGTTTTTTTCCCTGTATTTCCGATCCGGCAAAGTTTTTCTTTTCCTTTTCCGTCGCTTTTGCAATTAACTCGTTCTGTCTTTCAGACTGAACCCAGTTTACACCGCCTACAATGTCACGGGCAGCTAATAACATACCGGCAATTACCAGTTCCTTAACACCATTTGCATTTGCTCCCGGTGTATTAAATACTACAATACCCTGATCTGCGCATTTGTCAAGGGGGATATTATTTACTCCGGCTCCGGCTCTTGCAATCGCTTCAATGGTTTCCGGAAATTCCATATCATGCATTGCCGCACTTCTTACCAATATAGCATCTGCATCCTGATAATTATCCACTTTTTCATAGTTCTCTGTAAACAGGCAGGTCCCCGCTTCAGCGATGGGATTTAAACAATTATATTTCAACATATTACAGGTTCTCCTCTTCGAATTTCTTCATAAATTCCACTAATTTTTCAACACCTTCTATTGGCATTGCATTATAGATGCTGGCTCTCATACCACCCACGGATCTGTGCCCTTTCAGGTTCTCAAATCCTGCTGCTTTTGCTGCTTTTACAAACTTCGCATCTAACTCGTCATTTCCGGTAACAAATGGAACGTTCATAAGAGAACGGTCCTCTTTCACTACCGTTCCTTTGAATAATCTGCTGTTATCCAGGAAATCATAGAGGATTGCTGCTTTCTTTTCATTATGTAATTTCATTGCATCCAAACCGCCCATTTTCTTCAGCCATTTGAAGACTTTGCCGCACATATAAATGCAGTAGCTGTTTGGTGTATTGTACAGAGATTTTGCATCTGCATGTGTCTTATACTGCAGCATGGTTGGTGTTCCAGGAAGAGTATCTTCCGTAATCAGATCTTCCCGGATGATAACGATTACCATACCTGCAGGACCGATATTTTTCTGAACGCCGCCATAAATAATTCCATATTTTGTCACATCTACCGGTTCTGATAAGAAACAGGAAGAAACATCTGCTACCAGAGTCTTACCCTTTGTATTTGGCAAGGTCTTAAACTTCGTCCCGTAAATTGTGTTATTTTCACAGATATATACATAATCTGCGTCTTCACTGATTGGTAAATCAGAGCAGTCAGGAATATAGGAAAATGTTTTATCCTCAGAAGTAGCAATTTTATTCGCTTTGCCGTACTTCTGTGCTTCCTGGTAAGCTTTCTTTGCCCACTGGCCGGTAACAATGTAATCTGCAACTTTATTCTTCATAAGATTCATTGGTATCATGGCAAACTGCTGTGACGCACCGCCCTGCAAAAACAGTACCTTATAATTGTCCGGTATCTTCATCAGATCACGTAAATCCTGTTCTGCTTCGCAGATAATTTCATCAAAAACCTGAGATCGGTGACTCATTTCCATTACGGACATTCCGGACCCCTTATAGTCCAGCATTTCTGCTGCTGCTTCCTTAAGTACTTCTTCCGGTAATACTGCCGGACCCGCTGAAAAATTGTACACTCTGCTCACTTTTGTTTCCTCCTCATAATTAAACACTTTTTTACTTTACCATCCTAAATCGGACTCATAAGCACTATTTTATCGCTATGCTAAAAAATAGTCAATAGGTTATTTTAAATCATCCTGGTCAAATGCCTCTTCTATCGCAGCACCTGCCGGTACCATCGGGAATACTTTATCATCACAATCGATCTGACAATCGATTACAACCGGTTTTCCAAGGCCAATTGCCTTTTCAAGAGCGGGGGCTACTTCCTCTTTTTTCGTAACACGAATTCCAACGGCTCCCATGGCTTCTGCCAGCTTTACAAAATCAACGGCGTCATTTAATATGGTATGTGAATAACGCTTCTCATAGAACAATGTCTGCCACTGGCGTACCATTCCAAGAACATGATTGTTGATAACAACCTGAACGACCGGAATATTGTATCTTGCTGCGGTAGCAATTTCATTCATATTCATACGGAAACAGCCATCTCCTGCAATATTTATAACCGTTTTATCCGGACATCCCAGTTTTGCTCCAAGACTGGCACCCAGACCATATCCCATGGTTCCAAGCCCGCCTGAAGTAATAAACGTGCGGGGCGCTTTGTATTTGTAATACTGTGCCGCCCACATCTGATGCTGTCCTACTTCTGTGGTAATCACCGCATCCCCTTTGGTTACACGGTAGATTTCTTCTACAATATAAGGGCCGGTTAAGCCTTCTTCATTATATTTTAATGGAAATCTCTGCTTCAGATCTGCAATCTGAGCCAGCCATTCGTCATGACGATGTTCTTCAATTCTGGCATTCAACCTCTTTAGTACTTCTTTTACATCGCCGATAATGCTTTCATTTACTATGATATTTTTATTTATTTCAGCCGGGTCTACATCGATTTGTACAATCTTTGCATTTCTTGCAAATCGTTCAGCCTTCCCCACAACACGGTCGCTGAATCTTGCACCGATGGTAATGAGAAGGTCACACTGGGTAACCCCAAAGTTGGATGTCTTTGTCCCGTGCATTCCCAGCATACCGCAGTACAGTTCGCTGGTTCCGTCAAATGCACCTTTTCCCATCAGGGTATCTGCAACCGGTGCATGCACTTTCTCCACAAATTCATTTAATTCTTCCGATGCTTCTGCAATTACTGCTCCGCCGCCTACGAATACAAATGGTTTTTTGCATTTATTAATTAAGGCGATTACTGCCTCCAGATCGTCTTCTTTGATATAGTCTGTTTTACGTTCAATGGGTTCCGGTCTTACCATTTCAAACTCTGTTTCATTTGCCGTAACATCTTTGGTAATATCAATCAGAACCGGTCCCGGCCTTCCTTCTTTTGCAATGATAAATGCACGGCGGATGGTCTCAGCCAGTTTTTCTACATCTTTTACAATAAAATTATGTTTGGTAATCGGCATTGTCACACCTGCAATGTCAATTTCCTGGAAGCTGTCCCTTCCAAGAAGGGGTACCGCAACATTTGCCGTAATTGCCACCAGGGGAACAGAATCCATATATGCTGTCGCAATGCCGGTTACCAGATTCGTAGCACCCGGTCCGGAAGTTGCCATACAGACACCGACTTTTCCGGTTGCACGGGCATATCCGTCTGCAGCGTGGGCTGCTCCCTGCTCGTGTGAGGTGAGGACATGACGGATTTCTCCGTCATGCTTATATAATGCATCATAAATATTGAGGATGGTACCGCCCGGATATCCGAATACGGTATCTACTCCCTGCTCTTTTAAACATTCTATTACGATTTCAGAACCTGTTAATCTCATCTGCTTACCTCTTTTCTATTTCTTTGGTATTTCCAGGATTGCGCCGCGGTTGCCGGAAGTAACCATTGCTGCATAGCGTGCCAGATAGCCTGTAGTAATCTTTGGTGTTCTCGGCTGCCATTTTGCCCTTCTTGCTTCCAGTTCTTCCTCAGAAATTACGAAGTCCAGTTTATTTTCCGGGATATTGATCCGGATCGTATCTCCTTCTTCCACCAGGGCAATCGGTCCACCTACTGCCGCTTCCGGTGATATATGTCCTATTGCCGCTCCTCTGGAGGCACCGCTGAAACGTCCGTCTGTTATCAGTGCTACGCTGGAACCCAGGCCCATTCCCATGATTGCAGAAGTCGGGTTTAACATTTCACGCATACCCGGTCCCCCTTTTGGTCCCTCATATCGGATGACTACCACATCTCCTGCATTAATTTTACCGTTCTTAATTGCGTCAATGGCATCTTCTTCACAGTCAAATACTCTAGCCGGACCTTCATGTACCATCATTTCAGGAGCTACTGCAGAACGTTTTACAACACCGGAATCCGGTGCCAGATTACCTTTTAATACTGCAATACCACCGGTTACACTATAAGGATTTTCAATTGGACGGATTACTTCCGGATTGAGATTCTTACAATTTTCAATATTTTCTTTTACTGTCTTGCCGGTAACGGTAATGAGATCTGTATGGAGGAGGTTTTTCTTATCCAGTTCATTCATAACCGCATAAACCCCTCCGGCTTCATTCAATTCTTCAATATAGGTATGTCCGGCTGGTGCCAGATGGCACAGATTTGGTGTAATTGCACTGATTTCATTTGCAATATCTAAATTCAATTCCACTCCCGCTTCATGGGCAATTGCCGGAAGATGCAGCATACTGTTGGTGGAACATCCCAGTGCCATATCTACCGTCAGCGCATTCATAAATGCATCTTTTGTCATGATATCCCGTGGGCGGATATTTTTCTCTAACATTTCCATTACTTTCATTCCGGCGTGTTTTGCAAGACGGATACGATCGGAATAGACTGCCGGAATCGTTCCGTTTCCTCCAAGCCCCATGCCCAGTACTTCTGTCAGACAGTTCATACTGTTAGCTGTATACATTCCGGAGCAGGAACCGCAGGTTGGGCAGGCCTTGCATTCAAATTCGTCGATTTCTTCATCCGTCATGTTTCCGGCAGCGTAAGTACCTACTGCTTCAAACATGCTGGAGAGGCTTGTTTTCTGACCGTGTACATGCCCAGCCAGCATTGGTCCGCCACTGACAAACACCGTGGGTATGTTGACGCGCGCAGCGGCCATTAAAAGCCCTGGTACATTCTTGTCACAGTTTGGTACGCATACCAGTGCGTCAAACTGATGGGCAATCGCCATAGCCTCTGTTGAATCTGCTATTAAATCTCTGGTTACCAGGGAATATTTCATTCCAATATGTCCCATTGCAATTCCGTCACATACTGCGATTGCCGGGAATACTCTTGGCGTACCGCCTGCCATTGCAACACCCAGTTTTACCGCTTCAACAATTTTATCCAGATTCATATGTCCCGGAACAATTTCGTTAAAAGAACTGACAATACCAATCAGCGGTCTGTCCATCTCTTCTTTTGTCATGCCCAGGGCATTAAATAATGACCGGTGGGGTGCCTGCTGCATCCCTTTTTTTACTGCATCACTCTTCATGTCTGATCTCCTTATCTGTTTGTTATATCAGATCCGGCTGACTGCCGGACCCGTAATTTTAATTTATCTAAATTCTTTCAGCAATCAAGTCTCCCATCTGCCTGCATCCAACCTTAGTGCATCCCGCTGACATAATGTCTCCGGTACGGAATCCATCTTTTAATACCTGTCTGACTGCTTCTTCAATGGCATCTGCCGCTTCATCCAGATCCAGTGAATAACGAAGCATCATCGCTGCTGATAAAATAGTGGCGATTGGATTGGCAATGTCCATACCGGCAATATCCGGTGCAGAACCATGGCTTGGTTCATAAAGTCCGAATTTTGTTTCATTTAAACTTGCAGATGACAACATTCCGATGGAACCGGTTACCATGCTTGCTTCATCGGATAAGATATCACCAAACATATTTTCTGTGAGAATCACGTCAAACTGTCCCGGATCCTTCACCAGCTGCATTGCACAGTTATCTACCAGCATGTGCTCTAAAACAACGTCCGGATAATCCTTAGCCACTTCTTCCACTACTGCTCTCCACAGCCTGGAAGAATCAAGCACGTTAGCCTTATCCACGCTGGTCACTTTCTTTCTTCTCTTTCTGGCAATATCAAATCCCCTTTTGGCAATTCTGCGGATTTCATTTTCGTCATATGTAAGGGTATCCATTGCTTTTCTAATGCCGTTTTCTTCAACTGTCTTTCTCTCTCCGAAATACAGTCCTCCGGTCAGTTCCCGCATAATCATCATGTCAAAGCCTTCTCCGATAATTTCATCACGAAGGGGGCATGCTGCCTTTAACTCTTCATAGAGGTATGCCGGGCGCAGATTGGCAAACAGATTTAATTCTTTACGGATTTTTAAAAGTCCGGCTTCCGGTCTTCTGTCCGGCGGTAACTGGTACCAGGAAGACACAGCTGCATCTCCTCCAATGGAACCCATTAATACGGCGTCACTTGACTTCGCTGTCTGTACAGCTTCATCAGTCAGCGGAATACCATGGACATCGATGGATGCTCCGCCTAATAGTACATCTGTATAATTTAACGCGAAATTATATTTTTTGCCTGCCGCGTCCAGTACCTTTTTTGCTTCCCCCACAATCTCAGGTCCGATTCCATCTCCCGGAATCAATGCAATTTGAAAATTCATAGTGATATCTTCCCTTCTGTTTCTTTTTATCCTAGAGCGTGTTTTAAAATTGCTTTCTGGCAGCTGTGCGTCACAGTTTGTGGGAGATTTGTCCCGGATGAAGGGCGCGTAGCGGGCTACGTAACCTGAATTCGGGGCAAATATGCCGCAAAGTGGGGCGTGCGGATGGCAGGAATGAATTTTCAATCACGCTCTAATCTTTATCCAATATCATAATGCATTTTTATGCACTTTTCAACTATAATCCCTATTTTTACCGATTTTTTCCTAAATCTATGATCTGCCTGCGTACTTTTTCCGGTATTTCGGGTGGAATAAATCCAGGTCTTGCCAGATAATACCCCTGCAGGTAATCAATCTTTTCCAGAATCAGGGCCTGCATTTCATCTGCCGTTTCCACACCCTCCGCAATGGTTTTAATCTGATGTTCCTGTGCATAAGTAACCAGGTGGCGCAGCAGCATCTGTTTATTTTTATCCTGGCAGATACCCTCTACAAGGGATTTGTCTATCTTAATATAATCCGGACGGATACTTAAGAGAACTCCTTCAGAGTTATATCCGGTTCCAAAATCGTCAATTGCAAGCTGTGCTCCCCAGGATTTTAATGCTTCCTTCTTCCGCTCCATAAGCGGTGCATCCAGTTTGTCTTCCTCCGTAATTTCTAAAACAATCCTGGATAAATATTTTCCGTACTGAGATTCAATGTCAGCGATTTCTTTTTCACTCATACACTGGTTGGCAATGGAATTTATGAACAGCCTGCCGTCTCCGGAAGATTCCTTTAGCTTAACAAATCCTTCCAGTGCTTTTGAAAAGGTCAGCCGTTCAATTTCATGCAGTTTCGACTGCGCCCTTGCCAATGTTAAAAGCTCAAACGGCGTTTTGATATTTGTTGTCCGTGGCCGCATCAGTGCTTCATAGGCAAATACCACTCCGGTAGTTGTAGAGACAATCGGCTGATACATGTAATCCAGCAGTTCTTCTTCAATCAGCTTATTCAGTTCTTCTTTACACTGTAACAGATAAGATTCTTTATTATAGATATCCACGTTAAAAGCTTCCATCTGCCCTTTGTTGGTCTTTTTGACCAGATACATTGCAAAATCCGCATACCGGATAAGATCATGATAATTTACCGCATCTTTAGGATATGCTGCAATACCGGCGGAAGCCCTTACCTGAATAGAAGTCATATCCTGGAACGTAATCTTCGCGTCCTTGAATTTTGCAAACATTTCTGCAAATTTCTGCTGGATCTCTTCCTGATTCTGATAGCCATAAACAAAGATCATAAACTCATCTCCCGACAGTCTGGAAATAACTGACTGGGGATCCGGATATTTCTTTAATACATCTGCCGCCAGTCTGATGTATTCGTCACCATAATCATGACCGTAAGTATCATTTACATACTTCAGATTGTCCAGATCCAGCATTACCATCGCGCCCTGTTTCAACTTCTGGGGTTCTTCAAACAGCCGGTCCAGTCTGGCACAGAATGCCCTGCGGTTAAAAAGATTAGTCAGGATATCATAATCCCTTTCATGCTCTATCTTTATCTTTTCTTCCATATCCTTACTGATATCAGTAAGGACAACAAGGGTTCTGCCTTCTTTTGTAACTACCTTGGCTCTCAGCCAGTAAGGGTACTTTGCTTCATCTATATGCAGGATATATACCCCTTCATTCTTATCCCTGCTGACCAGATAAGGCAGCAATTTTCTAATAGCCGCTTTCACCTTACCTGATTCTACATAATTTTCATCCTTTTCAATTCCCAGGATTTCACAAAACTGCTCGGTGCAAAATACTCTTTCGGGCTTCTCATGATTATATTCACAGGCGCCCATTTTAATATCTGTCATTGCCAGGATTGTAGAAAGTTTATTGGCATTATTCGCCACTTCCACACTGAGATTTTCAATTGTATCTGACAGTTCATCTATTTCTGATACTTCCAGTCTTTCCAGATGAATGGGTTTATCCGGATTCAGTGTTTTCAACTTTCTGCTGAGCGCCGTAATGGGATTCGCTACCAGTTTCGACACTACAAAACTTGCTGCAACACCAATCAGCAGCGAAAGTATGATCATCACCATAATACTGGTACGGAAACTATAAAAAAAGGAAAGCAGATGATCATCGGAAACAACACCAATTAAAACCCATTGTTCATTCTCAAAGGGCGTATGTGTATTATACAGTTTTATCGTCTGAACGCATCCATAAGTTTTCTTACCGTCTGATTTAATTGGGTAAAAATAGTTATTGGTAAGGTTATCTTCCAGTTCCAGCTGCCCGCCGATTTCCGGGAACAGTTGTTTTGACATAATTCCGGTCTGGGTAATTAAGCGGTAGGTCAGAGGAACCTCTTCGACATCACTTTCACTTTGTCCCATTGCCAGTATATAACTTCCATAGTTCTGGTTGTCCAATTCCTTAAAAGGCAGTTCTGTATTCAGGTAATCCAGAGACATTTCCACACCCATAACACCGATTGGTTCTCCCCCCAGTATAATGGGTACGGAATAGGTAATAATTGGAACGGAATCTCCTGCTTCACTTTTATTCAGGTAAAATGGGCTGCTCCAGTATCCAAGATCTTTACTTTCTATTTCCGGATGTTCTTTTGCCGCCTCAAACGGGCGGTAATAAAAGGCATCATCCGTATCACTCTCATCCATCTGAAAGCCCGGAGTCCAAAAACGGTCCAGAGCAATACGATATTTATTGGTGATATAGGAAGGCCCCCGAAGTGCAAGCAGGTCTGAATAATCTCCTGTGGTGGTAGTCGGGTCGGAATCCCTGAAATAGATTCCACTTTTGTCATCGCTTCCATCTCCGTTAAAAATAACAAATGCACCGCTTACCACATTCCTTCTCATCATTTCCAACAGATAGTCTGAAATTTTATTTAAAATTTCTTTGCTGCATTCACTGTTCATCACAATATCCTGAGGTGTCTTCCCCTGTTTGCTTAAAATTGTCTGAACCGCTGATGTAATATCCTCCGAAGTACCTTTGACATTCCCCCACCTTGATATCATATCGTTTTGGAGAGAATTTCTACGGTTATTCACTTTTTCACTAAAGATATGAAAAGAATTATTCTTCAGCTTGTCCATCGTTCCGCTTTCAAAAACAACGCAGTAAAACAATCCTGCCTGAAATAGCATGACGATCAAAATTGGAATTAAAATTTTCTTCAATAATGATGTTTTTGATCTTTTCATCTTACTTCCCCATTAATTGGCCTGCGTTGTCTCCAACTTCTCTGTTAACTGGCTCAGCCATGCTTCAAAATTTTCCTGTGTATTATATTTGGCAATCGCTTCATCCCTGCCCGTACCATTTTTTATCAATGCATCAATAGCCTGTTTGTCTTCCTTTGCCTTATCCGACAAACTGTATTCCAGAATATCCCTGGCTGTTTCACTTCCTTCAAAAGCTTTGGCTGTATAAAATTTGTAAGTATCGGACATCTCAAATGCAATATTCAGAGTTTCTTTCATAACGGAATCAATTTTCCCATCCTCATAATTTGCCAGGGTTGATTTCAACTTTTCACTTGTCTTTGCTTCTTTTTTAACCGGAAGATATCCAGATTCAATGGAGAAAGCCATATTCTGCTCAGTATCTGTGAACCATTTCATAAATTCTACGGAAGCATACTCTTTTTCCGGCGTGGATTTGGTAACTGCCATGCCCGCTCCCTGCTGTACCGCATAGTTTTCTCCGCCTTCAAAAACCGGAGCTTTTAATGCCATTGCTTCAACCGGATAGCTGTTGCTGTCATCGATAAAGACTTCTTTCGGAAAATAAGTAGCGGATGTGGTAGAGCCAACAAAAGCCAGAAGATCCCCTACTTTTGCATCATCGGAACGGAACTTGCCATAGGCTCCGAAATAACCTTTTATGTAAGGAACATAGTAGCCGTCCCAGATCTTTTTCATCACTTCTTTGTCTAGCTGAAACTCCACTTTTCCATTTTCCACTTTAAAAATTTCTGTCCCAAGCTGTTTTGCTCCAATGAGTAGATAATTCGCCATTGCATCCCTGCCAAAGAATGCCTTTCCGCCGGACCAGTCATAATATTGTTCCGAAACGTCAATCAATCCTTCTAATGTCCCTAGTTCATTTATATCTGCCCCTGTTTCCGCAGCGAACTTGTCCCAGTCTGTCTTATTGAGCATCATCATCTCTGTTGACTTCGCCGTTGGGAAAATTTTCAATTCATTCTTTTCTCCCATTCGTCCTTCTTCAATATAAGCCGGGTCATACTGTTCCAGTTCTTCTTTACTCAGATAATCATCTAAATTTGCAACCAGACCCTTTTTATCTATTTCATACACCGTATTGGTATAACCCAGAAAAATACTGGGCATATCGGAAGTTCCGACTTTCTTGTTCGCAGTATCCAGCACTTTTTCCGATAACTCCGGTATGCTCCCGCAGTTTAAAGCACTTACAACAATTCCTTCTTCCAGTCCAACCGTGCTGTTAAATTCTTTAATCATATTGTCCAGCGCATTCTGCTGGTTTCCGCTGTAATAATGCCAGATGTCAATATTCACCGGATTCTTTGGATCTAACTTTACTTTTCCTTTTGAACTACACCCACCTAATGCAACTGCAAATAACCCTGCTGCAATCCCAAAAGCCAACAATTTCTTTTTCATAATTTTTACTCTTTCCGTATTATAATCTCTTTTTATTTAAGGATGCATATAGAGGCTATTATATCATATTTTTACCAACTGAGATACCATTATATTTGGATGAAAGGATAATATTATTGCTTCCAATTCCAGAAAATTCACAACAAAAAAGATACCGGCATCCCGGTATCTTCAATAAACCTTATTCAGCTTCTGGCTTTTCAACTTCTGCAATTGCAGCTTTTCTCATTGGAATTCTGCAATTCTTATTGCTTCCAAATTCTACAATCACGTCTTCATCTGTAATATCAATTATAACACCGTAAAATCCTCCGGTAGTTACGATACTATCTCCTACAGCAAGATCAGACAGCATTGCATTTAATCTCTTCTGCTCCTTCTTCTGCGGTCTGATAGCAAAAAAGTACATTGCTGCACCAATTACTACTACGTAGAGAATTAAAAGACCCATTCCACCTGCAGCTCCGCCGGCACTCAAAACATTACTCATGTGTGACTTCCTCCATTTCTTTTTCACTCATAAATTACATAATACACAAATTCTGCCAAATCATCAAGTATTTTTTAATAATTTAGCGAATTTTAATGTTTCCCTGTTCAAAACCCTCTAATTTGGCTTTTTTGTACTCTGCGTACCGTCCCTGTTCTATCGCTTCCCGGATTTCTTCCATCATGTGATTGTAGAAATACAGATTATGAAGTACGCACAGCCGCATTCCCAGCATTTCCTTCGCCTTTAACAAATGGCGGATATATGCTCTGCTGTAATGCCGGCACGCCGGACACTGGCAGCCTTCTTCTATTGGCTTGTCATCCAGTTCGAATTTTGCATTAAACAGATTCAGCTTGCCCTGATTGGTATAGACATGCCCATGGCGTCCATTCCTGCTGGGGTATACACAGTCAAAGAAATCCACCCCCCGGTCTACTGCTTCTAAAATATTTGCCGGTGTTCCCACTCCCATGAGATAGGTTGGCTTTTCCAAAGGAAGGTGCGGTACCACCGCGTCCAGTATCCGGTACATTTCCTCATGCGTTTCTCCTACTGCCAGGCCGCCGATTGCATATCCGTCCAGATCCATCTGTGCAATCGTTTTCGCATGTTCAATACGGATATCTTCGTAAATCGCCCCCTGATTTATCGCAAATAATAATTGGTCTTTATTAATGGTATCTTCCAGGCTGTTCAGTCGTGCCATCTCTTCCTTACATCTTGCCAGCCATCTTGTGGTACGGTCAACAGAATTCTGTACATATTCTCTGCTTGCCACACTGGATGGACATTCATCAAATGCCATGGCAATGGTAGATGCCAGATTCGACTGTATCTGCATGCTCTCTTCCGGTCCCATAAATATCTTTCTGCCGTCAATATGGGAACTGAAATATACACCTTCTTCTTTTATCTTACGAAGTCCGGCCAGGGAGAACACCTGGAATCCGCCGGAATCGGTCAAAATAGGTTTGTCCCATACCATGAATTTATGCAGTCCGCCCATTTTCCTGACTACATCGTCGCCTGGACGTACATGCAGATGATAGGTATTGGAAAGTTCTACCTGCGTACCGATCTCCTGGAGGTCCGTTGTTGCCACAGCTCCCTTAATCGCCGCTGCAGTCCCCACATTCATGAATACCGGAGTCTGAATAACTCCATGTACCGTGTGCAGCTCGCCTCTTTTTGCTTTACCGTCTTGTTTTATAAGTTTGTACATTGATATTACCTGCTTTATGTTTATTTTAGTTTATGTTAAAAAACATTCCAGAGTATTTTAACATATCTTTCCTTAAAGTACAAGTTTTGCAATCCGACATCTTTTAATCATCTTTTAATAGGAAATCATTTCCGCAATTTAGGATTGTATTTTAATTTGATTTGTCGTATAATGTAGCGTGGTATTCAATGCCATACAAGATGTAGTATACCAGCCGGCCCCTTTGGCTATTCATGCTGTTCTGGCCTGCTGCACAGCAACTCTCACATAGATTGGAGGCACATAAATGCAAAACGATATAAATGAAACTGCCTTACATAGTCTGGGAATTGACATTGGTTCTACCACTGTTAAGATTGCAATTCTGGATCACAACCGGAATCTGTTGTTTTCAGACTATGAAAGACATTATGCCAATATTCAGGAGACCTTGTCTTCTTTATTAAAAAAAGCTTTTAACCAGCTGGGGGAACTTTCCCTGGCTCCTATGATTACCGGTTCCGGGGGACTTACCCTCGCCAAACACCTGGGTGTTCCATTTGTCCAGGAAGTAATCGCTGTGTCTACAGCGCTTCAGGATTATGCACCGCAGACCGATGTTGCCATTGAACTTGGCGGCGAAGACGCTAAGATTATATACTTTGAAGGCGGCAGCGTGGAACAGCGTATGAACGGTATTTGTGCCGGAGGTACCGGTTCTTTTATTGATCAGATGGCATCCCTCCTTCAGACAGATGCTACGGGACTGAATGAGTACGCGAAAAACTACAGCTCTCTTTATACGATTGCTGCCCGCTGCGGAGTATTTGCGAAATCAGATATCCAGCCTCTGATCAATGAAGGGGCAACAAAAGAAGATTTATCCGCATCTATTTTCCAGGCTGTTGTAAACCAGACCATCAGTGGGCTCGCCTGCGGAAAACCGATTCGCGGCCACGTAGCATTTCTGGGAGGACCGCTTCACT
This sequence comes from Robinsoniella sp. RHS, assembly GCF_001029355.1. NCBI lineage: Bacteria > Bacillati > Bacillota > Clostridia > Lachnospirales > Lachnospiraceae > Robinsoniella > Robinsoniella sp. RHS. The sequence goes on along the minus strand of NZ_JNGB01000034.1, from coordinate 12,227 downwards.
TCCTTTCCGAGTTAAAACAGGCATTTATCCGTACTTTAAACCTGGATGACGAACATGCGATTACGCCAAACAATTCCCATTTGTTTGCAGCGATTGGTTCGGCACTGAATCATGATCCAAAGGTTTTAACTTCATTGGAAGCATTGACCGGGAAGCTCTCCTCTGCCATTAAGATGGAGTTTGAAGTGGCACGAATGGAACCACTGTTTGAATCGGAAGAAGATTATGCGAAGTTTAACGTAAGACAGAGTAACTATAACGTGGTAACAGATGACCTGAGTTCTTATGAAGGGCTCTGCTTCCTGGGCATTGATGCCGGCTCAACAACAACAAAGGCTGCTCTCGTAGGCGAAGACGGTTCTCTATTATATTCATTTTACAGCAGCAACAACGGTAGTCCATTGAACACTACGATTTCCGCAATCAAAGAAATCTATTCCCTGATGCCGGATTCTGCAGCTATCGCCTACTCCTGTTCTACGGGATATGGGGAAGCTCTGATAAAAGCGGCTCTCATGCTGGATGAAGGCGAGGTGGAAACGGTTTCCCACTATTATGCTGCAGCTTTCTTTGACCCGGAAGTTGACTGTATCCTGGACATTGGCGGCCAGGATATGAAGTGTATTAAAATCAAGAACCATACCGTTGACAGCGTGCAGTTAAATGAAGCCTGCTCCTCCGGATGCGGCTCCTTTATAGAAACCTTTGCCAAATCCCTGAATTACAGCGTACAGGATTTTGCAAAAGCCGCTCTTTTTGCGAAGCATCCCATTGACCTTGGTACCAGATGTACCGTATTCATGAACTCCAAGGTAAAGCAGGCACAAAAGGAAGGTGCAGATGTCTCCGATATCTCTGCCGGCCTTGCTTATTCTGTTATTAAAAATGCATTATATAAAGTTATTAAGGTCTCAGATGCTTCAGAACTGGGACGTCATATTGTGGTTCAGGGTGGTACTTTCTACAACGATGCTGTTCTGCGAAGCTTTGAAAAGATCGCAGACTGTGAAGCAATCCGACCGGATATTGCCGGTATCATGGGGGCATTTGGTGCCGCTCTGATCGCCAGAGAACGTTATGACGAAAATAAAGAAACTACCATGCTTTCTATCGACAAGATCAATAAGCTGCAGTTCACTACTACTATGGCGAAATGCAAAGGCTGTACCAACCACTGCCGCCTGACGGTAAACCGTTTTACCGGCGGACGCCAGTTTGTAAGCGGCAACCGCTGTGAACGCGGTCTTGGAAAAGAGAAAAATAAAGACAATATTCCAAACCTGTTTGACTTTAAAAATAAACTGATGTTTTCCTATACACCGCTGGAAGAGGACGAAGCAGTCCGCGGCACCGTAGGTATTCCAAGGGTTCTGAACATGTATGATAATTACCCGTTCTGGTTTACATTTTTTAACCAGTTGAAATACAAAGTTGTGCTCTCCCCTCCTTCCACCCATAAGATTTATGAACTTGGCATTGAATCCATACCAAGTGAATCGGAATGTTATCCGGCAAAATTAGCTCATGGTCATGTGACCTGGCTGATTCGTCAGGGAATTAACTTCATTTTTTACCCATGTATTCCTTATGAACGGAACGAATTCCCGGAAGCTAACAACCATTACAACTGTCCGATTGTAACCTCTTATGCAGAGAATATCAAAAATAATATTGAAGAAATTAAGACTGAAAAGATTAACTTCTCCAACCCGTTCCTGGCATTTACCAGTGTAGAAACCATCTGCTCACAGTTATACAAAACCTTTCCGCGTATTCCGGCAGCGGAGATCAAATCAGCTGTACAGGCAGGATGGGATGAATTGGAGCGTACAAGGCTTGAAATGTACCGCAAAGGGGAAGAAACCATTGCCTATTTAAAGGAAACCGGAAGACACGGAATTGTCCTTGCCGGCCGGCCATACCACATCGATTCTGAAATTAATCACGGTATTCCCGAACTGATCAACTCCTATGGAGTAGCAGTTCTGACCGAAGACAGTGTTTCCCACTTAAATCAGCCGGAACGTCCCTTAATTGTTATGGATCAGTGGATGTACCACAGCAGGCTCTATGCTGCTGCGAACTATGTTAAGACTACGGAAAATCTGGATCTTATCCAGTTAAACTCCTTCGGCTGCGGGCTGGATGCCGTTACCACCGACTCGGTGAATGACATTCTCGCCAACTCAGGTAAAATTTACACCTGCCTGAAAATCGATGAAGTAAACAATCTGGGAGCTGCCAGAATCCGTGTCCGCTCACTTCTCTCTGCTATCCGCGTAAGAGAAGAACGTAAAATATGCCGCTGTATTCAGCCGGCTAATATGAAACGCGTTGTTTTTACCGAGCAGATGAAGAAAGATTACACGATCCTCTGTCCCCAGATGTCACCGATTCACTTTGGTCTTCTGGAAGCCGCTTTCAACACTTCCGGCTATCGGTTAGAGGTATTAAATACAGATGATAAGGCCGCAATTGACATGGGTCTGAAATACGTGAATAACGATGCCTGCTTCCCTTCACTGATCGTAGTGGGACAGATTATGGATGCCGTACACTCCGGAAAATACAACCTGGATAAAACAGCAGTCCTGATTTCCCAGACTGGCGGCGGCTGCAGGGCAAGTAATTACATTGGTTTTATCCGCCGTGCCCTTGAAAAAGCAGGTTACCCGAATATCCCGGTTATTTCCATTAACTTAAGCGGACTTGAGAAAAACCCTGGATTTAAAATCAACTATTCCCTGATAACCAAAGGACTGTATGCCGTAGTATTCGGTGACCTTTTCATGCGATGCCTCTACCGTATGCGTCCTTATGAAAAAGTAAGAGGAAGTGCCAATGCGCTGCACCAGAAATGGGAAGAACGCTGCATGCGGTTTATCTCCCAGCGCCATCCGTCTTTCCTGGAATTTAAAAAGTTATGCCGCCAGTTAATCAGGGACTTTGATGCACTGCCTATCCTGGATATCAGAAAGCCGAAAGTCGGCGTCGTAGGTGAGATTCTGGTTAAATTCCTGCCCGCTGCCAACAACCATCTGGTTGAACTTTTAGAGGCGGAAGGTGCGGAAGCAGTTGTGCCGGATCTGATGGACTTCCTGCTCTACTGTTTCTATAACACCAATTTCAAAGCAGAAAACTTAGGGATGAAGAAATCCTCCGCCCAGTTTGCAAACGCAGGTATCAAGGCACTTGAATTTATAAGAAGTGCCGCTTCCAAAGAACTGGAAAAAAGCGTTCACTTCCATGCACCGGCAAAAATTGAGGATCTGGCTGAATTTGCTAATCCAATTGTCTCTATTGGAAACCAGACCGGAGAAGGTTGGTTCCTGACCGGAGAAATGCTGGAACTGATACACAGCGGTACCAATAATATTGTATGTACCCAGCCATTTGGATGCCTGCCAAACCATGTCGTAGGGAAAGGCGTTATCAAAGAACTGCGGCACAGATACCCGCTTTCCAATATCGTGGCAATTGATTATGATCCGGGAGCAAGTGAGGTTAACCAGCTGAACCGTATTAAACTGATGCTTTCCACAGCTCAGAAAAATCTAAAAAAAGAAATGGATGCATAAGTTTCGGAATCCATTTATAGTAAATGTAATAGAAGTTAAAAGAGAAAGAAATCCGCTAGTCGTGGGATTTCTTTCTCTTTTCTAATTTCATAATGCAATTTTATAATCCAAATCAAGGATTTCTTGTTTTAAGCTTCGATCCCTGGGTACAGCAAACCATCAGATATTCTCAATCTGCCAGTCAATTGTTTCCATCCCATTACTTTTAAGAAATGCATTGGTCTTACTAAAAGGCTTACTGCCAAAAAAAACCTCTGTAGGAAGACAGCGGACTTGGATGCGGCGCTTCCAGAATCAGATGTTTCGGATTATTAAGCATAGCCTTTTTCATTTGGGCAGGACGTCCCCAAAGGATATATACAATTGGTCTGTCCTGCTGATTTAATATGCGGATTGCCGCATCAGTAAACTCTTCCCAGCCGATTCCTCTGTGAGAATTTGCCTGATGCGCTCTTACGGTTAAAACCGTATTCAAAAGCAGAACACCCTGCTTTGCCCATTTCGTCAGATGTCCGTTATTTGGAACATAACAGCCCACATCATCCCTCAGTTCCTGATAGATATTCACAAGCGACGGCGGAATCTCCACATCAGGCTTTACGGAAAAACAAAGCCCATGTGCCTGACCGTCCCCATGATAGGGATCCTGTCCTAAAATCACGACCTTCACCTGTTCTAAAGGCGTAAATGCAAATGCATTGAAGATATCATCTGCTGCCGGGAAGATCAGTCTTGTCTGATACTCTTCCATTACTTTCTTATAAAGATTTGCATAATATGGTTTCTTAAATTCTGGTTTTAAAGGTACTAACCAGTCGTTACTGATTGGTGGCATACTCACTCCTCCTTACAATCTTACCGGCACATTTTTTCCTGCCAGGTATTTCTTTAGTTCTTTTATCTCGAGCTCTTTATAGTGAAACAGCGATGCCGCCAGAACTGCATCTGCCTTTCCTTCTGTTAATGCATCGTAAAAATGCTCCATGGTTCCGGCTCCTCCCGATGCGATAACCGGAATGGAAACATTTTCTGCAATGGTTCTGGTAAGCTCTAAATCATATCCCGCTTTTGTCCCGTCACAGTCCATACTGGTCAGCAGGATTTCGCCCGCCCCCATTTTATCTGCTTTCATTGCCCACTCAACAGCATCCATTCCCACATCAATTCTGCCGCCGTTTTTATAAATATTCCAGCCTGAGCCATCTTCCCGCTTTCTGGCATCAATTGCCACCACAACGCACTGGCTGCCAAATTTGTCTGCCGCTTCGCTGATCAGACTGGGATTGTCAATTGCAGAGGAGTTGATTGAAATTTTATCGGCACCTTCCCGAAGAAGCGCCTTAAAATCATCTACCGAACGGATTCCACCACCCACTGTGAAGGGAATAAAGACATTTTCAGCCACTTTCCGGACCATGTCCACAACAGTCTCCCTTGCATCGGAAGAAGCCGTTATATCCAGAAATACGACCTCGTCAGCACCGGCCTTATCATATGCCGCCGCAATCTGAACCGGATCCCCTGCATCCTTCAGGTTGACAAAATTAACACCTTTTACCACACGTCCATTATGTACATCCAGACAGGGAATAATTCTTTTTGTAAACATCTTAAATATCCTCCTATAACCCTGCAAAATTTTTCAGTATCTGAAGTCCTGTATCACTGCTTTTCTCCGGATGGAACTGACAGGCAAACACATTTCCCTTTTCCACAGCTGCATGGATATCCGTTCCATACCAGGTAGTGGCAGCCACTGTTTCCGGTTCCTCTGCCTGCAGATAATAAGAGTGTACAAAGTAAACATACGCATCCTCTTCAAGTCCCGCAAAAAGCTTTCCCTCATTGGGATATTTCAAAGAATTCCAGCCAATATGGGGAATTTTCAAATCATGATTATCCGGAATCCGCACAATCCTGCCTTTCAATATGCCAAGACCATCTACGCCCGGGCTCTCTTCACTGCTCTCAAACAGCAGCTGCAAACCAAGGCAGATTCCAAGAAAAGGTTTCTGCATATCTGCCACTTCATGAATCACGTCAACTAATTTATATTCCTTTAATCTCTCCATTGCCTCCTTAAAGGAGCCAACACCGGGCAGAATAACCTTATCCGCCTTTAGAATTACCTCTCTGTCCCTTGATACTACCGGATTTTCTCCAAGGTGCATCAAAGCCTTTTCTACACTTTTCAAATTACCTGCATCATAATCAATAATCGCTATCATGTTGTCACTTCCTTATCCGGGTTATCATTATTCTAAAATCCATTGAAAAAGGAATGCTGCCTCTATTTTGCAGCATTCCTTTACAGTTTATCATATTTATTTTCAAGATACAATTCCAAATCGACGAATTTCGCACTGTATAGCGGTAAAATAATTACTGTTCACAGGCAAGCCTATATACAGTAACTCCGCCTGCCCAGTTAAAGTCACCTTTGGCAAGGGACAGGCTCAAGTCCATACACCTTTATATCTTCGAGTATCCATAACTGTTTACAATCGCATCCACAGGAACTTTCCTGGCACACATCGGACAGGCAGAAAAATCATAGGTCTGATAATCCGGAATGTCCTTCTCCGTAAAAATAGAGTTAATCTCCACATCTTTTGGATGGTACGCGCTGAAAACTGCAGAAATTCCCGCAATCTCTCCGCCGTAATACCGGATGCACTCCAGGCTTCTGCTAATGCTCTTACCGGTTGTAATGGAGGATAGTAAGAGAACCACATGCTTTCCGCGGATCATCATCTGCATGTTATCCCGGAAAATCAACTGACCGCCTGTATGCAGTTCCGGTGTAACGATATAAATTGTCTTATGCTGGTTCATAGACATAATGCCTGCCTGGCTAAGCTGCTGGGCCAGGTACGACCCGATTACTTCACAGCCATCCATACAGACAATCGTATCCACAAAAGTCGTCATCTCATACTTTCTCGCCAGAAGTTCTGCCGCAGCAGCCGCTTCACTCTGTCTTGCCTTTAAAGTGGTCATGTCAATATAATAATTGATATGAGAATGATTTGTTGCAAAATGTCCCTGGATGACCTTAATCGCTACCATTGAATTTGCTTTTGACTTAATTTTTACTGCACGTGTTTCCATACGCAATCCTCCTTATTTCAATACATGATCCGGTTCATCAACAAAAAGCTGTTTAGAAATTAATCATTGCTTTCATCAAGACTTTCAGATTGATGAGTACTTTTCCATGCTTATCTAAACAGGTTCCAGAAATATTTTACCATATTTATCCTTAATTAGAAAGATAATTTCAAGTTTATCACATATATTTTCACAACAATGTGCAGTTTTCCTTTTATTAGATATGAATTCAAGATTTTACATAATCTTATTCTTCAATCAATAAGCTAACCGGATTCTGACTGACAGAAATACTTCTCTCCCGGATCTCCGGTGTCAGCTGCGCTAATTTGTCATGAACCCGTATAAAACTGGATTTCTGGTTAAAATATGCCGTTTTTTCAAAGGGCCAGCGGATAACAGAAGGATACTGGAATCCTACACCTAATTCCAGAATGCAAAGCTTTCTGTTCAGCGTATTCTGAAGCCATTTTGTATACACCTCCCACTGGGGAAGATAGATCGATTCATCATAATTCTCATTGGTAACCACATTATTTACCGCATCACTCCCGCAGGGTGCCACAATCCGCTCCTTCTCCAGATCAGATTCATAAATGAAATCATCCGTATTCAATGTCACTACAAAATATGACTTACCTCCAACCAGCTCTTTTAATTTATCATAGGCCTTTTTTACATCCTCTTTTTTATGAGCTCCCTTAAAATCAGTTCCTATTCCTATTAAAATAAGGTCAGCTTCCTTTACTTTATCTAAAATTGTCTTTAACATGCCAAAAATCCTTTCTATTTATATCATCTTCACTCCCGTATTTGCTACGTTTGTAATTATAGCGTATCTTTACGAGAAAGACAACCGCAGATAGCTGTTAATGCAGAAGCTGTTAATTGTGGATTCCTCATTTATCCGGCCTATACACTTCTTATATGTGGTTTGCAACCTCAAATGCATCCCAAACCGCATACATAATATTACTTACTTTTTTCGCATCTCCAAGCAGGTATATTTCAGGCAGAAGTTCTTCTAACTCTTTATATAAGGAATTTTCTTCCTGATAACCTACTGATAAAATCACACTGTCGCAGGTCAATGATTTTGTACCCTCTTTTGTTTCATATGTTAAAATTCCATCCGCAAAAGAGCTTGCCCTGGCCCCGGTACAAATTTCAACATTGTAAAACGGCAGCAGTTTTTCCAGCATCTCCTTATTTGCCGAACAGATCGGACCATTGAGTTCCATGATCTTATCAAGGGCTTCCAGTATAGTCACTTTCTTTCCCTGTTTCGCAAGATGAAGGGCTGTCTCGCAGCCAACCAGGCCTCCTCCGATTACTGCACAGGTATTCACAACTTCTTTTTCCTGCAGTAGTACCTCAGATGCTGTATAGGTATGGTCATCATCCCCAAGTGAAAATACCTTCGGCTTTGATCCGGTTGCCACAATAACACAGTCCGCATTCTTTTCTAATACCATATCTCTTGTTAGTTCCGTCTCTAAATGTACCTCTACGTTTAATTCCTGAAGCTCTCCCGCATACCATTTCGCCAATGCAATATCATCTTCTTTAAAATCAGGTGCTCCACCTGCCAGCAGATTGCCGCCTAACGCTTTTCCTTTTTCATACAGCGCCACCTGATGTCCGCGGATTGCCAATACTCTGGCCGCTTCACAGCCAGCTGCCCCGCCTCCGGCTATCAGGATTTTTTTCGGACGAAATACCGGTGTAAAAGCATTTACACGTTCCCGCGCTGCCTGGGGATTCACCGCACAGTTTAATGCAGAATATTGCTGGATTCTTCCCATACATCCCTCCTGACAGGAAATACAGGGACGGATTCTCTTCTCCATTCCACTTCGCAGCTTCTGTACATAGTCCGGGTCTGCCAGCAGCGGTCTGCCAAGAGATACCATATCGCAGGTTCCGTCTTCAACTGCTTCCGATGCCATATCCGGGTTATCCATTCTTCCTGCACAGATAATGGGGATCTGTACGGTATCTTTCATAAGCTTTGCATATGGTCTGTAAAGTCCTTTTTCCTGATACATCGGCGGATGGCTCCAATACCAGGAATCGTAAGAACCAACATCTACATCCAGGGCATCGTAACCGTATCCTTCCAGCATTTTTGCCGCCTTTATTCCCTCTTCCAGATCACGTCCCTTTTCCTCAAATGCTTCTCCCGGCAATGCACCATTCCGATAATCTTTTATAAAACTTTTCGGTGAATAGCGCAGTGTAACCGGAAAATCTGCTCCACAGGTCCGTTTGATCTCTTCCACAATTTCCTTTGCAAATCGAAGCCTGTTTTCCAGGGAGCCGCCATATTCATCTTCTCTATGATTAAAAAGTGCGATGGCAAACTGATCAATTAAATACCCTTCATGTACCGCATGAATCTGAACGCCGTCAAATCCTGCACGCTTTGCATTGTACGCACCTTTTCCCATTTGCTTCACTAAGGTATGTATTTCCTGGACAGTAATCTCCCTGCAAGTCTTATCCAGCCAGCGATGCTGGATCGGAGACGGTGCAACCGGAGGAAATTCTCCAAGATTTGTAGGTATCGTAACACGTCCAAAACCACCGGACATCTGTAAAAACACTTTTGCCTGGTAAGCATGAATCCGCTCCGTCATTTCTTTTGCAGTACGGATAAACTGAATCGGATTAAACGTGGGCGACGGTGTATTGCCAACACCATGCTGCTCAATCTCTTCATCCACAAAGGTTACACCGGTAATGATCAGTCCCGTTCCTCCTTTGGCACGTTCTACATAATAATCAATACCTCGCTGATTAAATCCTCCCTGAAAATCTCCCAATCCCAGCGGTCCCATAGGCGCCATGGCAAACCTGTTTTTCAGCTGTACATTCCCGATTTTCACCGGGGTAAATAAATTCTTATATTTCTGATTCATATCTATTCTCCATTTCTTAAACATACTTTGTATTCTTCCTGGGTTTTGCTAAATATCTTATAACATACATTGTGTTCTTCCTGGGTTTTGCTAAATATCTTATAACATACTTTGTGTTCTTCCTAGGTTATGCTAAATATCTGGCAGCAAATGCTGTCAGCATTTCCCCTCCCTTTTAACCTCACTTCGAATAGTTTCTACCACCTTTATACTATCCTTAACATACATCTTGCTCCACTCCTTTCATTTAAATTAGCTTCATTATAAAACTCCTTTTAAACTATGTCAATATTTACATGTTTATATTTATATATTTTTTTCATATGTCTATATTTTTAAAGAAAACTATGATAAAATAAGCAAGAAGGTATGATGGTATTGATCTGATACCTGAAATGATATAAATAATTACAATTACTATATAACTTCATAAGGAGTCTTTCTAAATGAGAACACTAAAATATGCTTTACTGGGAATAATTAATCGCTCCCCATCCACCGGCTATGACATTATGAAATATTTTAATCAAACTCTTAATAACTTCTGGTATGCAAAACACAGCCAGATTTATCCTGAACTAAACAAGTTATGTAACGAAGGATTGATTTCATGTGAAGTGGAAATAACCGGCACAATTCAGGAGAAAAAGCGCTATACCATAACAGAAGCCGGAAAAGCCGATCTGATGAACTGGCTCTCCAAAGATGAGCCCTTAGATCCTACCCCAAAAGATAAATTCCGGCTTCGCATTTATTTCTGTGAAAATTACACAACAGCGGAAATGAAAGACATGTTTCTCAGCGAACAGTCAAAACATTTCGAAAAACTAAAAAACCTGGAAAAAAATATGGCTGAATTTCAGGAACTTCCAAAACCAGGAACATCTGCATTTGGAGATTATCTGATTTTACGAAGTGCAATTATGCGGGAAAACATGACATTGGACTGGATAACAGAATCACTGGAATTATTAGAAGTATAGAGTATAGAAGATCATTACACATGTGGTACCCTGCCCGCGGGTGAACACAGGCATGGTGGAAGAAGAGTATATAAGAGCATTGCATATGTGGTACCGCCACTGCTGAAAAACAAAAAGGCGTAAAGTAAGTTAAGGTAACAATTGTAACCATAGCTTACTTTACGCCGAATGTAAAACATCATATTTAAAGATATATTTCATTCTAAAACTTTTATATTACTCTTGATTCTTATTTTCCCTAACTACTCTGCAGGGACTTCCAAGTGCCACAGAATTTTCCCGGATGGATTTGGTTACCACACTGCCTGCTCCTATTACTACATTGTCACCAATTTCCACTCCCGGAAGAATAATAGCGCCCCCTCCAATCCAGACATTGTTTCCAATAATTACGGGAGCCGTCATGGTCTTGCAAAATTCAAATCCTTCTTCTTTTATATCTCCGAACCGATCTTTTGCATTTATAGGGTGAAAAGCGGTATAAATCTGTACATTTGGAGCTATTAATGCATTATCTCCAATCATAATCCGATTATCATCCAGAAAAGTACAATTCATATTCACTTCACAATTGTTTCCAAAATAAATATTATTGCCATAATCAACATAAAATGGAGCCGTAATCCATAGATTTCGACCTCTGCCTCCTAATAATTCATTTAAAATCTTGTCTTTTTCAATAATGTCTTGTGAATTAAGTTGATTATAATCTCTAATTAAATTTTTTGCTTTATGCCATTGTGTAATTAATTCTTCATCTCCACAATCATAAAGCATTCCTGCCAGCATTTTTTCTCGTTCTGTCATAGGTCTCTCCCTGATATTGGATTTTGCATCATCTTTATAATTAAATTTTATACAAAAAAAGCAGCTATCTTTAGCTGCCTCACATGCATATACCTTCAAAATCACACACAGAAATTCATCAAATTATCATCCGTTCTTGCATTACCAACTTCGTTGATCATATCAACTTTGTTGACATTATCCTAAACCTCATCGGAATACTAAGCTCGAAAATACCTCGCTAAGTGTTCCGATATGCCTCTCACTAAATTCAAACTCACTTTCGCTCGTTTTCATTCAGTGTTCTGGCTATATGGATAAGCCTTCGACCTATTAGTATTAGTCAGCTCCATACATTACTGCACTTCCACCTCTAACCTATCTACCTCGTCGTCTTCAAGGGGTCTTACCACTTATGTGGGGGATATCTCATCTTGAGGGGGGCTTCACGCTTAGATGCCTTCAGCGTTTATCCCTTCCCGACTTGGCTACCCGGCCATGCTCTTGGTAGAACAACCGGTACACCAGAGGTCAGTCCAACCCGGTCCTCTCGTACTAAGGTCAGCTCCTCTCAAATATCCTGCGCCCACGCCGGATAGGGACCGAACTGTCTCACGACGTTCTGAACCCAGCTCGCGTACCGCTTTAATGGGCGAACAGCCCAACCCTTGGGACCTACTACAGCCCCAGGATGCGATGAGCCGACATCGAGGTGCCAAACCACTCCGTCGATGTGAACTCTTGGGAGTGATAAGCCTGTTATCCCCAGGGTAGCTTTTATCCGTTGAGCGATGGCAATCCCACTTTATACCACCGGATCACTAAGTCCTACTTTCGTACCTGCTCCA
>NZ_JNGB01000033.1:0-52235 GCF_001029355.1 Robinsoniella sp. RHS | reverse complement strand
AGGGCGGTGAAGGTGTAATGCCGGGAGGAAGCATGGATGGCGGAATGGATGCAGGAAATGGCGTATCCGGCAGCATGGATGTTCAGGAGATTAATGGCAGCGACGAAGGCGGCGAAGCAGAGATTGCGCCAGGTGATGATGATGGAGCTGATGATGCAATGGATGAAAATGACGTTGAAGGAAGTGTAGTATCGCCGGGACCTGTAACGATTGAAGGTGATGGTTCTGCGCCGGCTTCAGCAGGCAATTAAGAAATGGAGGCAACAAAGTGATTCTTGAGTTAGATCATATCTATAAAGATTATATTCAGGGCAAAATGGTTGTCCCGGTATTAAAGGATGTTTGCCTTCATGTAGAAAAAGGTGAATATGTTGCAATTATGGGTCCTTCCGGTTCCGGAAAATCAACGCTTATGAATATTGTGGGCTGTCTTGACAAGCCGACAAAAGGAACATTTTTGCTGGATGGACAGGATGTACTGGGACTAAAAGAGGAATCTGTATCGGATGTGCGTTTAAAGAGCGTAGGATTTGTATTTCAGACCTTTCAGCTGCTTCCAAGGCAGAGTGCTCTTGAAAATGTAGCATTACCGTTGATTTACGCAGGCGTGCATAAGAAAGAACGTTTGAAGAGAGCGGCACAGGCACTGGAAAGAGTTGGGCTGGAAGATCGTATAGAGTTCAAACCCACGCAGCTCTCCGGCGGACAGAAGCAGAGGGTGGCAATCGCCAGAGCTTTGGTAAATAATCCGAAGATAATCCTGGCAGATGAGCCTACAGGCGCTTTGGACTCCAGATCCAGCAAACAGGTAATGGAGTTATTTGAAAAGCTAAATGAGGAAGGGGTAACAGTTGTTATGATTACCCATGACCCGGGGATTGCACAGTGTGCAAAAAGGACGGTATATATATTTGACGGAGAACTCTCTGAAAGCAATCCAAAGGAGGTTACCAAGTGAAAAAAATTACCATAGCAGGTATCTGTATTGCTTCTGTCCTTGTAGTTGGTGCCGCCGGGTTTGGTGTGTTTAAAGTAGTAAAATCAGGTGGTGATCCGGTAGAGGTCATTCCGGTTTCTCAGTTTCAGGGAATGGGTATGATGGGAGACGGAAGCACGCTATATGCCAATATAGTATCTGATATTAGTCAGGAAGTACATCTGGCTTCCGATCAGATTGTAAATGAGGTATATGTAAAAGAAGGCGATAAAGTCAAGGTAGGGGATAAGCTTTTGTCTTATGATACAACCCTTATGGAACTGAATCTGGAGATGTATGAACTGGATGGAAAGACACTGGATTTAAAAATACAGGGATCGAAAAATGACCTGGAAAAATTGAAAAAGGTGACACCTCTTCCGAATTCAGCTAAGGCAAATCACAATATACCAAATCAGGGTCCCAGTGATGATTCCGATGACGATGACGATGACGGACCGGGAGATGAAGCAAGGGCAATCCTGACAGAAAATTTTGTTACAGCATCTATGAGTCAGATGCAGGGCAGCACAAATGATACAGACAGTACCGGGAACACTGGCGATACCAGTACGCCGGATACCAAATCAAGTGAAAGCGGAGACAGTACGGATGCTCCGGAAACAAAACCAACAGACAGCCAGGAGCCGGCAACAGAGACAAATCAGCAACCGGAGACACCATCGACAGATGCTCCGGCTGAGTTAAACAGCATTATTGTGAATATCGGCTGGGATCATGGTACCAATGCATTGGCTGATTACCCTTCCGGGGTAAAAGTTACTTTGATGAATGGTGATAAACAAGCAGATGTAAAAACATTAACGGCTGATAATAAATGGAGTGCAACGTTTACAAACTTAGATCCATCCGGAACTTATTCGGTTAAAGGAGAAGAGGTAGCTGAGTATTCGTTGATTATGAAAGAAAAGCCGGCTGGAACATTTACCTTGAATTATCATTACAATGAACCGGCAGATTCACCCGCAGCAACAATTAAACCTTATGATATTCTGGATTACAAATCAGAGCCATATAAGGGAGAAGGAACAAAGAAAAATCCCTATGTATTCTTCTGTAAGGACGGTACGGTAGTCAAAGGTTCCTTTATTAATAAAATGCTGGGATTTGATGAAAAGGGTGAAAAATCCATCCGAAGCGGATATCACGCGAAATTAGAAATACGTGAGGCAGATTCTCTGACAGGAGGATTTATTAAATCCATTGGCTTTGACGGAACGATCAAGGTCACCCATGGTTATGCGCCGGGAACTTCCTGGGTATTTACCAGTGATGGAATCAAAAAGCAGGAAACCGATATCAATGATCCTCCTAAAGACGATGATAAAAACGGCAATTGGGGAGATCCGGGAGATGTTGACTGGAGTGATCCGGGAGATTTTGATGAAGGCTATACCGAAGACGAATTAAAACAGGCAATTAAGGAAAAAGAAGCAGAGATCCGGAAACTGGAACTGGATAAAAGAGAATCCAGTCTGAAGATTGAAAAGTCCAGAAGAGAAGTAAATGAGGCAACCATATCATCTACAATCAACGGCGTTGTAAAAAGCGTTGGTGATCCAAATGTTGGAGAAGTTGACGGAAAAGCTTTCGTTGTAATCACCAGTGATGAAGGACTGTATGTAAAAGGGGCAATCAGTGAACTGAACCTGGATACAATTAAAAAAGGCGATATTGTCCAGGGAATGGGTAATGAAAGCGGGATTAGTTTTGCAGCTACGATTACAGAAATATCTCCTTATCCTGAGGATTCCAACAGCTATGGTTTTGGCGAAGGAAACTCTAATTCCTCATACTATCCATTTACGGCTTATATTGAATCAGCAGATGGTTTGAGCAATAATGAATCCGCCCAGATCACAATCAGCGGCGGTTCGGGAAATGCAAATACCATTTATTTATATAAGGCTTATGTAAGAACAGAAAACGGGCAGAGCTACGTTTACAAGGTAGACGAGAATAACCGTTTGAAGCAGCAGTTTGTAAAGACAGGTAAAACATTATTTTCACAGTACATTGAAATTAAAGAAGGTTTAACCAACGAAGATAAGATCTCATTCCCATATGGTAAAAATGTTAAGAACGGTGCAAAAGTAAAAGATGCTGATGACACCAGTGAAATGATGTACTAGGAGGTGGAACAGTGTTAGAGAATATACGATTGTCCTTTCAGGGCATCTGGTCACATAAGATGAGGTCATTTTTAACCATGCTGGGTATCATCATTGGTATCGCATCTATTATATCCATTGTTTCCACAATCCAGGGAACCAATGAGCAGATTAAAAAGAACCTGATTGGCGGGGGTAATAATACCGTTACGGTAAGCTTAAGCCAGGGTGACTGGGATGATTATTCCCTTTCCGATTACGACGCCCTTCCTAAGGGTGTGCCAGTAATTTCGGAAGAGACGAAAAAAGAAATAAGTGATATAAGCGGCGTTGAAAAAGTATCATTATATACAAGAAGAGCGTATGCAGATGGAATCTACCATCAGAATACCAGTTTGGACGGAGGCGGAGTCTACGGAGTTGATTTGGATTACTTCGCCACCTGCGGTTACATAATGAAAACGGGACGCCCATTCTTAGAAGAAGATTACAAAAATTTTCGTAAAGTAGCAATCCTGGATGAGTCGGCGGCTACAAGCCTGTTTCAGGATGAAGATCCGCTTGGAAAAACCATAGAAATAAAAGGTGAGCCATTCACCGTAGTTGGTGTGGTGGTTAAGAGTGATCAATTTGAACCTGTTATTAATTCTATGGAGGACTATAGCAACTATAAAGGAAATGAAGCAAGTGGTATTGTTTACCTTACGACTTCATCATGGTGTATTCCATATCAGTATGACGAGCCTCAGAATATAGTAATGAAGGCAGAAAATACGGATGACATGAGCAGTATTGGTAAGAAGTGTGCCGACATTGTAAATGCGTCCGTTACCAATACAGATAATATTAAATACAAAGCTTCCGATGTTTTGCAGATTGCAAAGGAAAAAGAAGAGCTGAGTGCCGCAACAAATAACCAGCTCCTGTGGATTGCAAGTATTTCACTTCTGGTTGGTGGTATCGGTGTAATGAATATTATGCTGGTATCTGTTACGGAACGTACCAGTGAAATTGGATTAAAGAAAGCAATCGGTGCCAAGAAAAAGAGTATTTTAGGACAGTTCTTAACGGAAGCAGCGGTGTTGACCAGTCTTGGAGGAATTATAGGTGTTATTGCAGGAATTATACTTGCCCAGGCGATTTCCAAGATATCGCAGATTCCAGTGGCAATCAGTGTTCCGGCAATAATTGGCTCAGTTATTTTCTCGATGCTGATCGGAATCATCTTTGGTCTGCTGCCATCTGTAAAAGCGGCGAAGCTGAATCCCATCGATGCGCTGCGTCATGAATAAGTTTTATTAAAGCAGATCTCTTTAAAGCAGTATGTGTAAAATAAAAAGCACTGCTGCTTTGGAGGGATTTTTTTCGTTATATGCAAAATCCCAGAACATATTACAAAATATTTCGAATTATTCGAAAAAGTCCTTGCTTTTCGCTGCCATAATATGCTATACTACATAGGCAAAAAATAACACACGTGCATGGATTCCGAAGACGGTGCCGAATGTCCGGTTTTGGAGGAAGAGTGAAATGCACGGAGGATTTTAACCAAAAAGGAGAAAAAAACATGAGCGTAATTTCAATGAAACAGTTACTCGAAGCAGGTGTTCACTTTGGACATCAGACAAGAAGATGGAACCCTAAAATGGCTCCGTACATTTACACAGAAAGAAACGGTATCTACATCATCGACTTACAGAAATCTGTAGGTATGGTAGACACAGCTTACAAGGCAGTTTCTGACATCGCAGCAGAAGGCGGCACAATCTTGTTCGTAGGAACAAAGAAACAGGCTCAGGACGCTGTTAAAAGCGAAGCTGAACGTTGTAACATGTACTTTGTAAATGAAAGATGGTTAGGCGGTATGCTTACAAACTTCAAAACCATCCAGAGCAGAATTAACCGTTTAAAAGAAATTGAAACAATGCAGGAAGATGGAACATTTGATGTTCTTCCGAAAAAAGAAGTTATCGCATTAAAGAAAGAATTAGATAAATTACAGAAGAATCTGGGCGGCATCAAAGATATGAAGAAGATCCCGGATGCAATCTTCGTAGTAGATCCTAAGAAAGAAAGAATCTGTGTGCAGGAAGCTCATACACTGGGAATTCCGTTAATCGGTATTGCAGATACAAACTGTGATCCTGAAGAACTTGATTTCGTTATCCCGGGTAATGACGATGCAATCAGAGCTGTAAAATTAATCGTTTCTAAAATGGCAGATGCTGTTATTGAAGCAAACCAGGGTGCAGAAGCAGATGTTGCTGAAGAATTCATGGATGCAGAAGCTGAAACAGAAGTAGAAGCATAAGCGATAATCATAGAAAACGGAGAATGCGCACTAATTTAGTGCGCACTTTCTTAAGTAAAGTAGAATTTTAAAATAGAAACTAATGTAATTATGCAGTTATTTTCAATTGAATTGAATATTAACGCAAATGATAGTTACAATAATAAATACAAATTCAGGAGGAAGAATAAAATGGCTATTACCGCAGGAATGGTAAAAGAATTAAGAGAAACGACAGGCGCTGGTATGATGGATTGTAAAAAAGCGCTTACAGCAACTGAAGGCGATATGGACAAAGCTGTTGAGTTCTTAAGAGAAAAAGGACTTGCTACTGCTCAGAAAAAAGCAGGAAGAATCGCAGCAGAAGGTCTTTGTAAAGTTCTTGTATCTGATGATGATAAGAAAGCAGTTGTAGTTGAAGTTAATGCTGAGACAGACTTCGTAGCAAAGAATGAAAAATTCCAGGCATACGTTGCAGAAGTAGCAGCACAGGCTATGGTTACAGATGCAGCAGATATCGAAGCATTCATGGAAGAACCTTGGAAAGCTGATACTACAAAGACTGTTAAAGAAGAATTAGCAGGACAGATCGCAGTAATCGGCGAAAACATGAACATCAGAAGATTTAAACAGGTTACAGAAGAAAACGGATTCGTGGCATCTTACACACATATGGGTGGAAAGATCGGCGTTTTAGTAGATGTTGAAACAGATGTTGTTAACGATGATATTAAAGAAATGGCTAAAAACGTAGCTATGCAGGCTGCAGCTTTAAAACCTGTATATACATGCAGAGATGAAGTAGACCAGGAATACATCGAAAAAGAAAAAGAAATTTTAACTGTTCAGGCTAAAAATGAAAAACCGGATGCGAATGACAAGATCATCAGCGGAATGGTAATGGGACGTATCAACAAAGAATTAAAAGAAATCTGCTTATTAGATCAGATCTATGTAAAAGCAGAAGACGGAAAACAGAACGTAAAAGCATATGTTGATTCTGTTGCAAAAGCTAACAATGCTAAAATTACAATCAAGAGCTTTGTTCGTTTCGAAACTGGCGAAGGTATCGAAAAGAAACAGGAAGATTTTGCTGCTGAAGTTGCAAAGCAGATGGGTAACTAAATCATTTTTTAGAGTGATATAAGACTATAAAAATAGCGTATTTTCACATTTTTTCCTGATTTTGCAAGTGATATAAACGATTGCAGGATATCACAAAATATCATAGTATTTTGGGTAAAAATCAGGTGGGCGATTGGGTAGAGAGATTTACCCAACCTCTTAATGCAAAGATTACTTGTTGTTTAAAATAGTAGGGAAAACGTGAATGAAGGAAAGGGTATGTTGTGAAAGCAATGTACCCTTTATTTTCATGTAATAAGAAAGTTTGACTTGCGTTGAATTCATCGTCATCAAGGTCGTGACGCGGATGTAATAGATATTATATCTCTTCATAATGGTCCACCCCCCTAACTCCTCATGACTGAGCCCAGGGGAGTTGAAGTGCCGGAGACACTATTTATTTTTACAGAACTTTCTGAATCAGAATACCATCCGGTCATTCTGATTAAAGATCATACATATCAATTTTTGCAAAGATCATACATATCAATTTCTTTACATTTTTTTTAACAGATGCTAAAATAACTTCATTGATTTATTGAGAAAATTAATATCATATTAGGAGAGTTTATAGTAAAGGAGTATTTCTATGAACATACAAGTAGTTGTGAATACCGCGCTGCAGACTTTTGGAGGGCTGATTTCTTTAATCATAATACTATGTCTGGTTGTTTATCGTGAAAAGCAAAGCCGACTGGACAAATTGTATATAGAGATGCTGCTGTGTAACATTTTCCTGCAGATTGCAAATATATCTTCCTGGCTGTTTGACGGATGGCAGGGGATAGGGGGAGAATTGCTGGTCCGTTCTTCCAATCTGTTTATGTTCTTGTTTTCTTTCCTGCTGATTGGTACGTTTATCAATTATTTTACGGCATATATCGGTGAACGGGGCGGAGCAGCAACCAGAGAAGCCCAGACATGCTGGTTAATTATTGGCGTAGGAATTGTTTTATTGCTCATATCCCAGTTTGTGCCGCTGTATTACTTCATCGATGGGATTAATGTTTATCATCGGGGAAATTTCTACTGGCTTTCCAATGCCATAGGCATGGCGGCTATGCTTCCCGGCATTTGGATGGTGATAAAGTTTAGGCATATTCTGAACATTAAGGAAAAAATCGCTTTTTCTGCATATTATGTTTTGCCTCTGGCAGCTGCTGGCAGCCATATTTTTATTTACGGTGCAGTATCTCTGCACGTGGTTAACACTCTGGTTGCAGTCAGTATTTATATCTTGATTCAGGCAGAGCAGGCCAATCAGCTTAGTGAAAAGGAATTGGAGATCGAAAGAATTCACACCGCTATTATGGAGAAAGAACTGGAATTGCAAAAGAGCCGCATTTCCATTATGCTTTCCCAGATACAGCCACATTTTTTGTATAATTCATTGACCGGAATCAAAGATTTGTGTGATACGGAACCGGAGATGGCATCTAAAGCACTGGAACATTTTGCTTATTTTTTACGGGGGAATCTGGACTCGCTGGCAGACACCAGACTAATTCCTTTCAGAAAAGAAATCGAGCATGTGAAAGATTATTTATATTTGGAAAAAATACGTTTTGAAGAAAAACTAAATGTAGAATGGGCATTGGAATATATGGATTTCCGACTGCCGCCCCTGACTTTGCAGCCGATTGTTGAGAATGCCGTGCGTTATGGCATTACCAAAAAGAAAGGAGGAGGCACCTTGGTGATACAAAGCCGCAAAATTGGAAATGATGTGGTTATTGATATTACGGATGACGGTGTGGGATTTGATGTGTATGAAACAAAGACAGACGGACGAACCCATGTCGGCATCGATAATGTACGGGATCGCCTGGCCATGCAGTGTGAAGGCTTACTCTTGATTGAAAGTGAGCGTGGAGCCGGTACCAAAGCGAAAATTATTTTACCACAGAAGGAGACAGAGGCATATGAAAATAATTGCCGTTGATGATGAACGCCGGGCATTAAATAGCTTTATCAAGGTGCTGCGGGAGACAGAGCCGGACGCAGATGTTACGCCGTTTACAGAAGCGGATGCGGCCTTTGCGTTTCTTGCAGACAACAAAGTAGATATTGCCTTTTTGGATATTGAATTGGATGGTTACAGTGGATTGGCGCTGGCTGAAAAATGTAAAGCCCTCTGCCCGCAGGTTAACATTATTTTTGTAACCGGCTATTCCAAATACACGATGGAGGCTCTTAGACTTCATGCCAGCGGTTATTTGATGAAACCTGTCCGGGCAGAAGAACTGCGGGTAGAACTGAATAATCTGCGGCATCCCGTCTCAAATAAAACAGCGCCCCTGATACGGGTACAGACATTTGGCAGTTTTGAAGTTTTTGCCGGGGAAAAACCGCTGAAATTCCGCTATACAAAAACAAAAGAACTTTTTGCATATCTGGTGGATCGCAAAGGTGCCAGTGCAAATACAGGAGAACTGTGTGCGATATTGTGGGAAGATAAAGAAGATACCCCTGCTATGCGCAGCCAGTTCCGCAATCTGATTTCAGATCTTATGAAGACGCTGGGGAATATCAATGCCGGTGATATCGTTATAAAGACCAGAAATAGTTTTGCTGTGGATACTGAGAAAATTGATTGTGATTTTTACCATTTGCTCAACCATAAAGAAGCAGCATTTAAGCTGTATATGGGACAATATATGACCCAGTATTCATGGGCAGAAACAACCGTTGGATATCTGGAGAACCGGATATAAAAGATAATGTAAATCTTTGTAAAATTGCATATTAGTTTATTTAAAGTAAAACCCCCGAATGGATCATAATTCGGGGGTTTTGCTTGCGGTTTGCTTGCGGAAGCAGTTATATAATAGATTTAGCAAAGGCATTTTAAAATCGCGCAATTGGAGGATATAAAAAATGAGATGCAATCAGATTGGAAAAAGATATATATCTGATATATCTGCTATTCGAATGGTGATTTTGCAAATAAAAAAAAGGAGATGGTGAAATGATTAAAAAAAATAGAAAAAGGAGCATTGCATTTCTGACGGCAGTTATTATGATGGTGGCTATTTTCCCGTTAACAGCATTCGCTGCGGGATTATCTTCTTATTCAATCAGTGCCGGAAGTGTAAAGAACTGTAATTTTCCTTCTCACTGGGCGGGGGATGTGTTTACCTTTACCCCCAGTGTAACAGGATATTATCGTTTTTTCTCCTACAGCAATACGGAAGGTGATCCATATTTTTATCTGACGAATTCCAGCGGTTACAATGCAGTGTACAATGCTCTTGCGAGTACCGGGTATAGGAATGATACCGCCAGGGAGAACAGCCTCGCATATAATGATGATGGTGGCGGTGGAAGGGATTTTACTCTGTCATATTTATGTTATGCAGGACAGACTTACTATTGCTTTGCAACAAAATACAGTTCCGCTCAAACTACATACAATTTTCTTATTGATGGCCCTAGTTATAATACGGTAACATTAAATAAAAATGGAGGATCAGGAGGATCGAACTACTATTACAACAATGTTGCATACTGGCTGTATACAAATTCCTCATCTTCCACCAATTATATTACCCCGCCCACCAGGTCCGGTTACACTTTTACCGGATTTTATAATCAAACATCTGGCGGAACCCGGATGATTGACAGCAACGGCTACATCCGAAGCGGCAATTACAATGGAACCTTGTATGCCCAGTGGCAGCAAAATGTGTATACACTTACCTTTAACAATCAGGGAGTTGCAAATACCACGGCTACGGTAACCAGCGGAGCTTCTCTTCCGGGTTCAGTT
Source organism: Robinsoniella sp. RHS (assembly GCF_001029355.1). Lineage (NCBI taxonomy): Bacteria > Bacillati > Bacillota > Clostridia > Lachnospirales > Lachnospiraceae > Robinsoniella > Robinsoniella sp. RHS. The sequence continues at coordinate 41,943 of NZ_JNGB01000033.1, read as the reverse complement.
ACCCCGTCTAAAAGAGACGGTTATGACTTTACTGGATATTACACTGCGTCCTCAGGGGGAAACCAGTATTATACCAGCACAGGTGCACGAAACACAGCCACGGCCATGTCAGGAAATCTTACCTTGTATGCCCGCTGGATACCAAAACAGTTCAACATTACTTATGAGGGAATGAGTGGAGCGGCTTATGGTTCCAGTAAGCCTGGCACGCATACTTATGGGCAGGCAACCACTGTTTCAGATCCAACTAAAACTGAGCACACCTTTATGGGCTGGTCCGTTAACGGACAAAATACGCTGAACCGAAATCTGGTGTTGGGTGCAACTTCCTACACAAATAATATTACACTGACAGCAAACTGGAAAAAACAAACGGATGTATCAATTGAGGATACAGTGGATTTGCAGGCCAATACCCAGGAAAATAAAGCAGATCTAAACAAAGTCTTTGAAAATCCTGTTACCGATGCTGCTGCGGGAGTGACTTCAGATGAAATGTCAAACAATGCATCTGTGAAACTGACCCTCAAGGTAACAAATACCGTTGGCAGTCCTGCGGGAGAGACACAAATCAAAGAGGCAGCCCAGGGAGAGATCGTGAAGTTTTTCGATGCAAAAGTGGAAAAAACCATTACATCTCTGAGTGGGACACCGACAACAACGACCCTGAAAGAAATACCGGTGCGGATTGCAGTTTCCATTCCGCTTACCGGAGAGTTGGCAGATAAGGCCAGTTATTCGGTTTTCCGTTATCACACTTTCATGGATAAAAACAATCCGGTTGAGGAGATTCATCAAATCAGCAGTGATCCAAGAGACAGTGAGTACTATACCATAGAAAATGGAAATCTGATTGTTTATACCCGGATGTTTTCCACATTTGCCATCGCTGCAGGAGAAAAGGTTATGACTCTGTCTCCTTCCTACAACGGTAATATGGCTGATGCCACTTCTGACATTGATGTCCAGGGACGTATTTCACAAAAAGGTCTGGAGGCAGTCTACAAAATGGATATTTCATGGGGAAGTATGGTGTTTGATTTTACCATAGCAAAAGAGTGGGATCCTTATAACCATATGTATACCGGAGCTTCCTACAAATGGTCGGATGAGAGTTTTCTGAATGGAAACAACAAAATCACAACCACAAATCACTCTAACGCAGATGTTTTTGCAAACTTTACCATAGTGAAGGAGACAGGGCAGCTAGAGGGAGTGGATGTAAAGTTTAAAGCTGTTAATGCTGACACCAGTGATGCAGTAAACCCGTATTATATTCCCAAAGTTGCGGCAGAAAATGCAACGCCATCCAGTGTTGATACATATCTTTGGTTGTCAGGTACGCCACAAAATCTTCCGGGAGGAACACCGGCAACCGGGCAGGAAACAACGATTACTAAAGTGGGTGTAATCACTATGACAGTTACACCGGATGAAAGCGGCGGTTTGACTCCCAAGAGCTAAAGGGATTTACTATAATATGAGGGAGAGGTGAAAAAATGCAAAAAAACACCGGTTACGTTGGTGGGTTTGCTGCGTTTAACAACGGGACGATTGAAAATTCTTACAGTTATATAAAACTCAATGCAAAAAAGCAGATGAGTGCAGGTTTTGCAGGGGAAAATGCAGGTATAATTCGAAAAAGCCTGGCTATGTGTAAAATCAATAAAACCATGACAGGTGGTTTTTCAGGCAACAACAATGCTGAGGATTCCTGCTATTTTTTTCACAGTGAAAAAGAGGGCAGCAAAAAGCTGCAAAAGTTATGTGATCCTCACCACGGTCAGCGGCTGAAAACCGTACAAAGTGAAAAAGAAGCACAGGAGCTTGGATTTGATACCGAAGTTGTATGGGAGTATACAGGAGCGGAACCGCTCCTTCGCTTCCAGGCAGAGCATTGGTTCTATGAGGTAGCCCAGTCAACAACGACGGCTGAAGATATTGTAAAAATATCCACACCGGAAGAACTTTTTGATTTGGACAAAAAAAATCAATGAGGGAGATAGAGCGCTGGCTTCGGCCTATATCCAACTGGTCAACGATATTGATCTGGGTGGCAGGGAATGGACACCCATAGGCAGAGAACGAACTTTACCATTCCATGGGGTGTTTGACGGTGCCGGATATACCGTCAAAAACTTTGTAATAAAAAGCAAAGAGACAGAAAATAAAGGATTTTTTGGATTTCTAAATGGAGAGGTGTATAACCTCACAGTGGACTGCCATATCAAGGGTGGGAATGTGGCAGGCGGTATCGCCGCAATATGTGAGGCTGATGCTGTTATCGGCTGTTGTGCCGCAATCATAGAGCTCAGCGGCAAAAAGGGAAGCTACGGTGGTCTCGCAGGAAGAAACAGCGGCAGAATTTTCCACAGCTATGCAGCGGGAAAGATTACCTTTCTTGTGATTCCATGGATTTTCGGATTGCCAGTTTTACTGCTTCTGCTTTTCCTATTATTCTTCATTAAGAATCCAATTATTTTACCAAGTTTTGCTCCGGTACCATATGATCCAGACCAGGATCCCATACCGGGAGAAACCATTGAGCCTAATGCAGATGGAAATTTTGCGTCTTTCCAGTTTGAAGAACATATAGATGTAGACCTTGCTACGGGGCTATGTAAATTTGGATTCAAGAATCCGGGTAACTCCAATCACAATATTGTGATCCAACTGCAGTTTACCGATGAGCAGGCGATTCGTATTATGGGCAGTACCGGCAGGTCTGAGGAAGACCAAAAGAAATTAGATGATAATCCTGACTATGACCCGGCAGTTAACCGCATGATTATTGCGGAATCGGGTGCCATCCAGATCGGGTATCAGCTTGAAAACCTCAGGCTTGTAGAACAACCAAACGGCGCAGCTATCCCGCCAGGAGAATATAACGCGATAGTGTATCTGATGTTTTATGACATCGAAACCAACGAACGGGCAATGCTGGAATCGCAGCTTCCAGTTGTCATATCCGTCCACTAAAATTAAATTTATTTAGGAGGAATCATTATGTTAAAAAAATTAGCAAAAATTGCAATTATTACATGTTTAACAGCTTCAATGAGCATTACTGCATTTGCAGCTACAGGAGGCGAGGCCACCGCTCCGGCAGGTTCTGGTGAGGCAGGGGCAAGTACAGGTGCAGGCACAATTTCTAAAACATCAGGTGCTGCTGACTTTACGACGGATGACGGTTTTGACGGTGAAGCAGCTGACAATACCGACATTAATGTATGGGCTAAAGTAACGGATAAAGGAACCATTGTTTACAAAGTTGATTTGGCTTGGGGAGCTATGAAGTTTGAGTACACCAGCGGAAACGGAGTTTGGAATCCAGACACTCATACATATAACGGCGGAGCAGGTCAGGCTGAGTGGACTGAGACAGGATATCTTGATGGTACGAACAATAAACTGGATATAACCAATCACTCTAATGGAGGTATTGATGCAGGACTTGCTTTTTCACTTGCAGGAACACCATTTAATGCTAGCTCTACAAGTGATAATGCAGTTGTAGGTAATTTCTTTGCTACAAATGCAAATGCAGTTACCGCTTCCCAAAAATTGACTGGCACCTATAGTGCAGGAGCAGTGTCTGCAGTAACAAACAGCATTGATAAGGTTCAGCTTCCAACTGCTGACAACAGTGGATCCAGTGCAGCAGGTACAGAGACAAAGGCCGAAGCATATTTTGCATTCAGCGGAACACCGGATGAGGGCAAAGGTGCAGAACTTGATAATTTCAAAAAGGTTGGCGTGATCACGGTTACCATCGCTCCCACACCAGCACAGGTTCCGTAAACAAACGATATAGTATGGATAAAAGAACGTTTGCCTTTAATATGATCATATTTTAAACGTGCTTTAGCACTGCTTTCCCTCTTGCGTATTGGACGGCGTGAGAACGAAAGCGGCATACGCTGCCTGTGACAGGGAAGGCGTGACAAAGTATAGGGATATTAGCTGCAATAAGGGCATGGCTCCGGCAAGAGTCGGGGCCCGTTTTTATAAGAGCATTGTCGGTGGCAGCAGTGCTTTTATAAAAGCGAATAGAGCAAAGCAGCATAAGAGAGGGGGGACGGGATGAAAATGCGTGAACAGGCTTTACGACCAAAAACAAGACATATTCAAAACAAAATAATTAAAATCAGCCTTATTGTGCTGGTTCTTTTATGCATAGGAGTGGTTGTTTATAACCGAAACTACAAGCCCGTTTTTGTTCCGCCGGATTTTGATCCGGCGGCTCAGGCAGGGGTGCCGGCACCTCCGGAAAACATGAGTTACGGAGGAATCGAAGCTCCACAGGCATTCAAATTTTATATAGCGGGAACCCTGTTTCAGCAGGAAGACGGAACGGTGCTGCAGTATCTGACCAATCCGGAAGACAGCGGGGTCAATCTGCTGTGTGAAATTGTAGATAAAAATGGTGAGGTGCTTTATAAAAGCGGACTGATTCAGCCGGGCTATTATCTGGAACGGCTGGATCCTATAAAGAAAATAAAAAATGAAGCGATTGAAGTGGATGTAAAAGTATATGCTTATGAACCAGAAACTTATTATAGTAAGGGAGTGATTTCTCTGGGTAATACACTGCAGCCATGGTAAACAGCAAGAAAGGGGAATCCTATGAAAGTCTACTTCAGGCGGCTGTCGTTGGCTTTGATTTTAGCAGGGTGTTTTTTTACCTCTGTTACTGTATTGGCAGCAGGTGACAATCGTGTGCACATTTATCTAAGACCTATGGGCGGTGGAGCCGGTACATCAGAAATCTATGTACCATATGGAGAGAACATGCCCCAAATAGAAATCCCGGTCAGACGAGGATATTCGTTCCAGGGATATTATGAAAAGGCGAATGGTCAGGGGAAAAGATATTATGATGAGTCGGGTAAGGCTCTAAATTCCTGTGATTTTTTTAGAGACGTCTGCTGTCTATGCAGCGTGGCAGGTCAGAACCTATAAGATAATATATGAAAATATGGAACAGGCATCCTCTGGAACAGACAATCCTGTAACGCATACTTATGGAAAGACCACTGCAGTATCAGATCCTGCCAGAGAAGGTTACGAGTTCTTTGGATGGAGAATCAACAACAGTCTGACTGCATCAAAAGGTCTGGTTATAGGTGCTGTATCATACGATACAGCTCTCGTTTTGTCAGCTACGTGGAACCGGTCGAAACAGGTTACGGTTGTGGATAATGCCACAGAAACGGTTGTAATGGACAGCAATGATTTGCGAAGGGTCTATGAGCAGCAGGTGGAGGATGCCAGAAACGGTGTTACGGCAGACGATATGGATAGTGATGAAATAATTCTGACCATGTCAGCCCGTGATGCCGGAGAATTGGATGAGGGGGCTTCTGATATTATTCAACTGGCTCAGGGAGAAGTGATTAAGTTTTATGATTTCAGTGTGACGAAATCGGTAAAAAAACAGTCGGACAGTAAGGCAATCGTAACCGGGCTGAATCAGATACCAAATACCGTGCAAGTACAGATTACGCTTTCTCCGGAGATTGGCCAAAGGAGCGGATACAGAGTATACCGCTATCACAACGGTGCAGCCGAGTTGATTCCAGACGGGCCGGTGGCTGATCCTACCGACCAGACCGAATACTTTGAGTATGCAAAAGACAGTCAAAGCGGGGAAACCATTCTTACCATACATACGAGACGTCTGTCTACTTATGCCGTTGTGGGGAACAGTAAGATATTACCGGATCAGACCACACAGCTGACATCGGGAGGAACCGCCGAGTTGGATGTACAGACCAGAGTACTGGAAGGCGGTGACGGTGCCGTTTATAAAGTTGATATTACCTGGGGCGGCATGGAATTTGAATACTCGATCGGGAAGATGTGGGATCCGGATGAACACCGCTATTCCAGCATTGTGTATGACTGGCTGCCCCACGGATTTGATGGCAGTAATAACAGAGTTACGGTCTACAATCATTCCAATGCGGATGTTATGGTTGATATAGTGACGCTGCCCTATGAGTTACCTGGGGTTGATATACTGCTCAACCGGGAAAATGCAGTTCAAAGTACACCGGCCACGGCGCTGCTGCTATCCAGAGTACCGGCGGAGTCGGAACCGGCACCTGCCGTGAGCGGTTATCTGAGACTGGTAGGCACACCCAGCAATCTGGAATTTGAAACTTCAGGAAGTCCCAATGAAAACGGATATATTAAAATAGCAAATGTTGCAGTGACCATTACCTATAAGGGAGGTCCCCGCACACCAAAGAACTGAACAGAGATGTCTTTGAGGCGCTGCGTATTTTGTGACGTTTCTAAGGCATCTTTTTGATTTTGTGCTCAGTGATTCACTGGAAGTGGATTTCATACTGGAAACAGTTAAGAAGCTGATTGAGGAGCATGGCATCTCACTGCATGCAAGTACCATTGTCCATTTGGGTCAGGCGGAAAGTTCTGCTTTTACTGAAGGAGGAAGATAAGCGTCCGGTTATCCTGATTAATTCAAAAATAGTATTGACTTTCACGCAACGTGATAGTGTAATATTAAGATAAGAATAGAGAGAAATATTCGCCGGCAAATTATTTCTATACTATTTCTTAATTATTTCCAGGAGTTGATATAACTATGAGAACGATAAGCCAGATTGCTAAATTGACAGGAGTAAGTATACGCACATTGCAGTACTATGATGAAATTGGACTTTTAAAGCCAAGCGAAGTAACATCATCCGGTTATCGGTTATATAATAATGATGCTTTAGAGCGATTGCAACAAATTTTATTTTTTAAAGAAATGGATTTTAAGTTAAGGGAAATCAAAGAATTTGTAGAAGATCCCGGGTTTGACAAAATCGAAGCGTATAAAAAACAAAAGAAATTACTAAGTTTAAAACGTAATCGGCTGGACAAACTGATAGAACTTCTGGGTAAACTGGAGAAAGGGGAACAGTGTATGAGTTTTAAAGAATTTGATTTGAGTGAATATATAGATGCCTTGGAGCAGTTTAAAAAAGAAAAGACAGAGGAGGTTATTAAATATTGGGGCAGTTTGGAAAAGTTTAATGAGTTCATTCAAAAAGTGAAAGACGACCAGACAACCTTAGCCCCAATAGCAATTAAACAATTTGGAAGTGTTGAAAAATATACGGAAGCGATGAAATACAACCTGGAGCATTTTTCAGAAATAATGGAGCAAATGAAAGTACTTGAGGAAAAGAAAGATGACATTCTGAAAACAAATAATGATTTATATGAAAAATTGACCGCAGACTTAACCAAAGATCCGGCTTGTAATGAAATACAGGACATACTTTGTGAAATCATGGATATGTTCAAGGTGACTGGTTTTGAGGTAGATATGGGCGAAGGATATTGGGATATGGTGATAGAAAGTTATTCACAGGATGCCATAAGAAAAATTACAGATGATAAATATGGAGCAGGTGCATCCGATTTTATTGTTAAAGCAATGCAGAGTTATTTTCATAAGCAGTAATCAGCTCTTTTATTTACCTTCAAGTAAAACACTTTTTAGTTTATCAGGTGTGGCTAATGTGGTAATATATATACCAGGTATGTTCATTATCGTCATAAGATTCTGGACATAACATGTTCCAATATATTTGCGTATGAGACAAGGAGAAAAATGGAATTTTATCAAATATATAAACCATTAACAGCCACCCCTTTCAAAAAGGATGAAACATATATTGAAATAGAGCCTTGTGATGCTTTAAAACCCTATATCAGGTGCTTTTGGGGGACAGAGAGACCGATTATACAGCCAAAAAGCGATAGGGCTGTCAGCAGCATCGTGACACCCGATACATGTATGGATATTATGTTTGACATAGATTATACAGATAATAAACTTAAAAATAACTTTTCCGGGATAAATAACAGTTCTTTTCAAATATGTTCACAGCCTGGTACTGAAAAACGAATATCTAAATTTGCAATTCGTTTTTATGCCTGGGCAGTAATTTTATTTTCCGAAGAGTCTATGGTTGATGCTAAAAATATGTTTTGTGATGTAGGATACTACTTTTCTAAATTAAAGAAATTACTGGAAAACAGATTGTTTGACACAGACAGCCTGACGCAGCGCAAAGCGATTGCAGAAAATTATCTGCTGGAAAATTATCATCCGGAACGCATAAATCATATCGTCACAGATGCATTATTTGAAATTTTCCTGAATAAAGGAAATATAAAGACCTTGCAGCTTGCCAGAGAAGTTCATATCAGCAGCAGACAGTTAGAACGGTTATTCAAAGAGAATATCGGAATATCCCCAAAACAATTATCTTCTATAATCCGGTATCAATATTTGTGGAATGATATAGTGAAATACAGAAAATTTGATGTATTACATGCCCTTTCTAAATATCATTATACGGATCAGTCTCATTTACTGCATGATTTTAAACGTTTTCACTCTATGTCAATTCAGGAGGCCAAAAATCTCGCATTAAAGGATGTCGCTTTTTTACAAGAAAATGAGAATGGAATAAAATATAATATATAGAGGTAAGAGGCACATCAGCAAATGTCTGAGAACCAGATGTAACTTTGTAACTATATAACAGATGTACAGCCCTGGTTGAATTGGGACAGGCATCACCGCAGGCAGGCCTGTGATATGCAGGAGGTATAAATATGAAGAAAGCAGATAAGAATCACATAGAAGTATGGATGCATAGAAATGCAAGGGAACTGGAAATGACAAGATGGAATTATTATTTTGCAAACGGAAGTAAGGAAGAGATAGTAAATGCAATTATGTATTTTCAAAATGAGGATGGCGGTTTTGGGAATGGGATTGACCCGGACAACTGGAATACCAACTCCTTACCTTATGGGACATATTATGTTTTGGAGATACTGAAGGAAATCGAGTTTGATGATATCCAGCATCCAATTTATGCAGGTATTATAAAGTATCTGGAATGCCACAGTAATTTTCCGGATGGATGGATTTTTACAGTTCCTTCCAACGAGGAATATCCACATGCCAGTTTCTATAATTATGATGATGCATATAACAAAATAGAAAGCAGAGGGATTGTTTTAAGGTTTTGTGCATTTATCATTGAACACTATCCGGAATCGTCCATTTATGCACAGGTTTTGGAAATGGCAAAAAGATTGATCGATGGATTGACTGATGAAAATCTGGGAGACATGGGCCCCAATGGATATATATCCTTAGTAAGTGCAATGAAAAATGTGCAATTAGATGGATATGATTATGACAGATTAGAAAACAGGCTGAAAGAAGTAGTGAATAAATCTATTCAGAGAGATCCTGCGCAGTGGCCCTCTTATGGTTATCGACCATCAGATTATATAAAATCCAAAGATAGTATATTTTATTTAGATAATAAGGATATTGTGGAAACAGAACTGGATTTTCTGGTAGATACACTGCCGCAGAATGATGTATGGCCAATATCCTGGTCCTGGTTTGAAAACTATGAAAAATACCCAAAAGAATTTGCAGTCAGTGAAAATTGGGCAAAAGCTTATAAAGCTATAGAAAAAACAATGTTTCTGAAAAGATTCGGCAGATTGAATCAGTAAAATACAAGGTCAAATATAATGAACAGTGAGGTGGCAGAAGCTGCCTCACTGTTCGTTATGGGCGTTATTATAAGGATAAGCAGCAGTTTTTTCTGTCTCTGTTTTTGCAAGATTGTTAAGCGAAAAAGTTGATGGAAAGAAAAATATATGAAAAAGTTGATGGAAGGAAAAATATGTATGTAAAAAAGTTAGTGGGAAGAGCATAAATGTATAAATCGGATGGTGGCAGTACAAGATATACAGTAAGTATATTATGTATTATGAAAGGATGATACTGTCTGATAAATTTATCTGCCGGTATCCTTAGGATTGATGAGAACAAGAATTATAGATTTCCATACACATTTAGGTGACATTTTTCATGAGAATAAGAATATAAGCTTTAAAGCACCACAGCATTTACCAAAATATAAGGACCCTTTCAAAGAACTGGGAGAAGGAGGTTACCGGGCACCGCTTATCGCAGATGATCCGGATGCCTTAAATACTTTAATTGATGCAGGACAATTCCGTATCTGGGAAAAAGGGAGTTTACAGTCTGTCCGGGAGGAGATAGAACGTAATCGAATGGATTATATGGTATCTCTGCCGGTTCTTCCCAATACCAGTTTTGAAGAAACGCTTGCAGCATCAAAACTAGAGCCCAAAATTCTTCCATTTACCAGCCCGGATTTCTCTCTTCCAGTGAATGAAATGCAGGAAAAACTAAGAGAGGATATCAGGATGGGAGCAAGGGGATTAAAACTTCATCCGATTCTGCAAAACGTAAAATTAACGGATAAGCGGACTTATGCTGCGGTTGAGGTTTTTGGAGATTTAAAGCTTCCGGTAACTGCACATTGCGGGGTAAATGATTATTATAAACCGGGCAGTCCCTATCAGAATATTGCACCAAAGGAGTATGGAGCCCTTCATTATATGCTTGCGCTGATTGAACGGTATCCCCAGTATATTTTAATTCCGGCTCATGCGGGTGGAGAATGTGGAAAAGAGTATCTGGAACTGGCGGATGCAGTTAGAAAACATAAATGGAAGCATGTATATACCGACACCTCGTTTAAGGGAACTGAGGTTATAAAAGAATTAGTTGAATTGATGGGAGAGGACAAGATTCTGTTTGGGACGGATTATCCGTTTGGTGAAGCAGAATCCTCGATTGCACTTTGCAAGGAAGCGTTTTCCGGTAAAGAAGATGCTGCGGATAAAGTTTTTTACCGGAATGCCGCTGCGCTTTTAGGTATCATGGCATAAGTTTTTCTCGGGTTTGGAATTAGGAAATGACTGCATAAAGGACTGGGATAATTAAGGCGGGCAGCATATTGCCCACCCGGAATTTCTTGCCAAATGCAATATTAATTCCTACGCAGAATATCAGTGCGGATCCAATATACGAAAGATTGGCAATCAGTTCTTCTGCTACAAAATATCCCGCGAAGTGCGCCACCAGTGTGATGCATCCTTCATATACCAAAATGGCAAGTGCAGAACAAATTAATGATTTCCCCGAACAGGCTGCCAAGAACCAGGGAAAAGATCAGCAACATGCTGCCTTTGGTTTCGATCATGCCGTTTTGAAACTGCAGCATTCCCTGTAATGTGCCGCTGATACCTATGAATATGGTAGCAACTCCGCAGGCACACATGAGAGAAGCCTGCAGTTCTTTTTTTATACCCTTGTGCAGGAAAATGCCGATTCCGCTTCCGGCAATGACGGCGATGGTGTTGATTAGTGTACCGGTACCAAACATGAAAGTAATCCTCCAGCTTCTATAAATGTCATAAGGAAGATTATAACATCAGTTATGGTGTTTGGAAAATATTTTTTAGAATATGCATATAAAAATTTTATAGTTTCTTTTGGAAAATATTATTTTTGAAGGTGGTATATAAGGTTTATCCATACTATAATCATAGAGTAGGTAACTTAGTGAATTGTTGTGCAATGCTTACTTAGCAGCATTTAAGAGATAGAGTCTGTTTGAAAAATTGCCCGAATTGAAACGGAATTTTATAACCGGGATTTTCAGACACACTCTGAAACGGAGGGATACATAATGACGAAAGAACAGATGGCTGTATTTGAACTAATCTGGAATTTAATAAATGGAAAAACTGATCGTAGTAAAGTTGAATTTGCTCCGCAGAAGATACCTTTTTCAGGGGAAGCACCCTATGAACAGGCATTTCAGAGGGCAATTCCGGAAACACAGGGAATTTCATCTGCAATGATTGGGGATCTGCTGGAGGAACTGGCAGGAAATGACGGGATCAATATGCATCATATTATGATACTGCGAAATGGTTATGTCATAGGAGAGGCCAGTTTTGCACCCTACATTCAGGGGATGTGGCATATCACTCACTCCATGTGCAAGAGCATTACCGGAATGGCAGTGGGAATGCTGATTGCAGAAGGCAGGCTGGAATTGGATGACCGGGTTCACGATATTTTCGAGAAGAAAAATATACTGGGATTATTCCGTCAGAAAAATATTACGGTTCGCAATCTGCTCACTATGTCCAGCGGTGTTGTCTACAATGAGGCTGGGGCACTGGCTGGAAATGAATGGGCGAAAAGTTTTCTGGAGTCTTCCGTAAAAGGAACACCGGGTACAGTGTTTGACTATAACAGTATGAATACTTATATGCTGTCCGCCATTGTGACGGAAATAACGGGGGAGACACTGACGGAATATCTGACGCCGCGACTTTTTGAACCACTGGGAATTACAAAGTTTTTCTGGGAAACCTGTCCGAAAGGGATAACGAAGGGGGGCTGGGGACTTTTCCTCATGCCGGAGGATGCTGCCAAGCTTGGACAGTTGTACCTTCAGGAGGGCAAATGGAATGACCGCCAGATAATTCCGGCTGCCTGGGTGGAGGAATCTACAACGAAACAGGTAGATACGCCGCCGGAAAAAGGTGGTTATGGATATGGTTATCAGATATGGATGGGAGGGAGACCGGGAAGTTTTCTCTTTAATGGGATGCTGGGACAGAATGTGATAGTTTATCCGGATCTTCAAATGGTGATTGTAGTCCATGCGGGAAGCAGGGAACTCTTCCAGAAATCTACCCTAATGGATGTGATTGGCAGGTATTTTGAAAATGATTTTACCCCGGCTGAGAATAAGGTGAGCGTCACTGCAGAAGAAAATGCCAATTATTCCAGACTTTTAAGTATCCGCAAGTCACTGGGAGGAGCAGGAACGGATCTTCCGCTGATTGAAAAAGGTGGATGGAAACACCGCCGTATACAGAAGCAGAGAAGACTGCCAAGGCAGAAGCTTGTACCGGATGACAGACAATGGGCAGCCGGCAGAGTTTACGGGATGGAACAAAAACATGTGGGACTGGCGCCGTTAATCATTCAGGTGATGCATAATAACTATTCTGAGGGCATTACGCAGATGGGATTTTCCCAGGATAATGGGAAATTTTATTTGGAAATACAAGAGGGTTCTGACAGCCATAAGATTGAAATCGGGTTTCATGGGGCCAGAACCACGGCGGTAAAGTTCCATGAAGAAGAGTATCTGGTTGGGGCAGAAGGCAGATTTACAACAGATGAAGAAAACCGCAGGGTATTGCGGATCTGGATTACCTTTTTAGAAGAAGCAGTAAGGCGGGAAGTGAAATTTTACTTTCAGGACGAAGAAGTGGAAATTCGCTGGGATGAAGCGCCGGGTAAAGATGTCATTTTAAAAGGCCTGGATTCATTTGCAGCAATGCCTGCAGATAATCTGATAATTAATAATCTGAGAGGGATGGTAAATCCGGAATTGTTTTATTATCTGATCGGACGGACCATTCAGCCTGTGGTGAAAGGACATTTGTTACAGACGGAGTCTGGATGCTAGCACTACAGCGTGTCTGAAAGTTCATTCCCGCCATCTGCACGAACCACTTTACGGCATATTTGCCCCGGATTCAGGTTACGTAGACCTCTACGCGCCTTCATCCGGGATAAATATCCCACAAACTGTGACGATGCTGCGATTTTGATATCAGGGAAAGTAGTTATACCGGATTATTCAGTTGGTACCGGATCATTCCGCCCTTTTCTTCATAGCCGGTATGCCATAACTCACGGAGGGAAAAAACAGTTGCTTTACCATAGGAAGCAGCTGTTACCAGTACATCGGATTCCGACTGTTCATATCCAACAAGCAAAAACCAGTGCCAGGAAAAATCTTTAAATTTACAGTCTGTATGCTTCAGCATAAGATAGGGAATAGGGTATCCCTGATCTATAAGGGCAATAATAAAAGAAGCTGCTTCGTCATAAGAATGATCTCCGGAAAATCCTTCCATGGAGATAAAATCTCCTTTTCCCAGATTTTGCAGGTATTTACAAAGACCGTCCATATAAATTGTCAGTTTTTTTATACCTCCGGCTCTTGGACGAAGATAAGGTTTCATCTTCATGGCAAAAGTTTCATAATCTTCTTTGGTTATATGGCTCACATCAAAGGGATAGAGATCCCTGACATCCCGGTGCAGTGCGAAATAAATGCAGCTGTCACAGGCTGTAGCAGCAGCACATCCGCCCATGTGCATGAGAAAATTGTGGAACCAGTCCTGGTTACCGCCAAAAGAGTCTCCAATATTAAAATAGAGCAGTTCTTTTTTCATAGCAGTCATCCCTCCTCTTTCCATTGTAGAATGAATTTTCTAACATCTTTAGTATAGGATATACTGTTTTTCATATTTTAGTTCTCAATAAATGTTTTTTAGAGTATTTAAGTTATTATAACAAAAACCAGTGTTTTTATGATTTCCTGCTTCAATACATCGTAGTCGATATAGGAATGCTTATGAAATGCTTTTTCATGGCAGTATGCTTCTACCAGGTTATAGGCAATATGGATCTTTTCATCCGGATCTTTCAGATTCAGGTTACTTTTTTTCGCTGCGGCAACAAAGAGCTGCATGATCTGATCCTCTAATGACATCCAAAGGCTGGCTTTTTCCTCATCAGAACTAAGCAGCGTATTCAGGTCATTATGAAGAATACCGAGACCTTCATGAATTTCACTGAGTTCATCTAGTAATTTATCGAGAAAAGAAATGAAGTTTGTCTGATCTATATTTTTTTCTACAAATTCCCGAACCAGCGGTTTAAAGCTTTGATCTACAATCTGGTTCATTATTTCCAACACAAGATCCATTTTATTTTCAAAATAACGGTAAAAGATGCCGGTGGATACGCCAGCCTCTTTGGCTATGTCAACAGCATTTACATGATAGTATCCACGTTCACGCATCAGATCCAGCCCGGCTTTCATTAAACGATTTTTTTTATCAATAGAACGTTGCTGGACAGGGGTTTTAATTACATCACTCATTTAACAAAGCCTCTCTTTACAAGATAATATGGTACTTCTGTATAGTATAACCGCTTAAGAACAGGTTGTCAAATAAGGTGAAAAAAGTTTCAGGTTTTATTGACAAACGGTTGCCGGAGTGATAGAATTCAAAACATGAAATATATTTCAGGTTTTGAATATGGATATGGAAAATCCATGGAGAGGAGGAATTTATGAGCCGGTTAATTGCATTTGAAGAGGTAGTGAAAAGTTATCCCATTGGAGAGAAAGTGCTGTTTGCTGCCAATCATTTGAATTTTACCATTGACGAAGGTGAATTCGTTATTATTCTGGGACCCAGCGGGGCGGGAAAATCTACCCTGTTAAACCTTCTGGGAGGTATGGATCATGTGACCAGCGGAAAGATCGTAGTAGGTGAGCGGGAAATATCAGAACTGAAAGCAGAGGAATTATCGGAGTACCGTGCAGAAGATGTTGGATTTGTATTTCAGTTTTATAATTTAATTCCTGCATTGACTGTTTATGAAAATGTTGCCCTTGTAAAAGAAATTGCAAAGGAAAGCCTGGATCCCGGTGAGATGCTGCAGTCGGTGGGGCTTTTGGAACATCAGGATAAGTTTCCCGCACAGCTGTCAGGAGGAGAGCAGCAGAGGGTTTCCATTGCCAGGGCAGTGTGTAAAAATCCAAAGATGCTGCTCTGTGATGAACCTACCGGAGCGTTGGATTCTGAAACAGGCATTTTGATTTTGTCCCTTCTCCAGAATATGAGCCGGGAACATAACAGAACAGTTATTATTGTAACCCATAACAGTGCCCTGGCTGAGGCGGCTGATAAAGTGATTCGGATTAAAAATGGGAAGATCCGCAGTGTCACGGTCAATGAGAATCCAAAGTCCGTAAGTGAGGTGGAGTTGTAATGCTGTTTCGAAAAATGCTGCGGGATATGAAAAATAATAAAATGCAGTTTATTTCCATTGGGTTAATGACATTTTTGGCAATTTTTGTTTATGCGGGAATTGGAAGCGAATGGTACACTTTCCAAAAGGGAATAGACAGTTACTATTCGGAAACGCATCTGGCGGATATCTGGCTTTACGGAAAGTCATTTACGGAAAGTGATATCTCCAACTTGCGGAAAACGGATGTTGTAACAGATGCCTCAAAGCGTCTTTATCTGAAAGGTACAGCTGATTTAAGCGGAGAACCGGAGCTGGAGATTTTGCTTATGGATGAGGATAAGATTTCTTCCTGTAAAGTGATTCGCGGGGAAAGCTTTGATCCTGCCGCCGACGGGATATGGCTGAGTGATAAATTTGCAGAGACAAGAGGACTTGCGGCAGGCGATACCCTGGATATGCAGGTGGAAGGTATTGTGATCAGTAAAAAAATCCTGGGAATTATGATAAGCCCGGAATATGTCTATGCTTCTGCGTCTTTTGACAGCATGGCAAATCCGGAGAATATAGGGGTTGTGTATGGCGGAATGGATTTACTGCCTCAGGGATTTCCCAAAGTTTACAATCAGATTGCGGCGCTTCTTAGCACAACGGACTATCAGAAAGCAGAAGAACAGATTGAGAAGCAGCTGGATGGTACATACAATGTATTTTTATCCAGAGATGGACAGGGAAGCTATCAGCAGTTCCGGGAAGAAATATTGCAGAATAAGGCAATGGGGGATTTGTTTCCATTTGTATTTATTGCAGTGGCATTGCTTACGATACTTACCACTATGAGCAGAATGATTAATAATCAGAGAACACAGATTGGAACTTTAAAAGCGCTGGGATTTAAAGACAGGAAAATCATGAGGCACTTTATCTGTTACGGGACAATTCCTTCACTGGCGGGGGCTTTGCTTGGCTTAATTCTGGGACCGGTTACCCTGACACCTTTGTTTTTTCAAATGCAGTCTGGCATGTATTCCCTTCCTCCGCTTACGGTTATCTTACTGCCCCAGGCAGTTCTTATGGCGGCAGCAGCAGTGGCTGCGTGTTCCCTCGTAACCTGGCTTGCCTGTAATAAAATCTTAAAGGAAAAGCCGGCGGATGCACTGCGGACGAATCCACCGAAGATTTCGAAGCATATGTGGTTTGAACAAACCGCGTGGTGGAAGCGGACCGGATTTGACTTCCAGTGGAATTTACGGGATACGCTGAGAAGTAAGGTGAGAAGTATTATGGCAATTGTGGGTATTACAGGATGTATGAGCCTGCTTACCTGTGCACTAGGAATGATTGATTCGCTGAACAATATTAATGATTGGAAGTATGGGCAGCTCACCCAGTACCGGAACAAGGTTTTACTGACAGAAGATTTGACGGCTTCGGATATGCCCTATCCGGGAGAGACCATCCAGGAGGGCAGTATTGAACTGCGCGCTAATGGAATTAAAAAAACAACGGGAATTACGGTTTTAGAACCGGAATCCAGTCTTACTGTTTTTACGGACAGCAGAAGGAATGAACAAAAGCTTCCGGTTAATGGAGTTTCTATCAGCTTCCATATGGCGGATATCTTAAATGTGGATGTGGGAGATGAGGTCTCATGGCATCTCTATGGGGAAAGCAAATGGGTGGAATCGAAAATCAAAGCAATATACCGGGATCCGGTGGCGCAGGGAATTACGTTATACCGGGATTACTTCGAAGAACAGGGCGGCAATTACCAGCCCACTTCATTTTTAACAAAAGCTAATATAGATCCGGATGCTGTTTCTTACACGGTCTGGAATATTGAAAGGCTGAAGTCCTCTGTTACAGAAATGATGGATACCATGTATTCGATTATCGACATTATGGTTGCGGCGGCAGTTTTAATGGCGGTTGTAGTACTTTACAATCTGGGAGTACTTTCATTTACGGAGAAGCTGAGGGAATTTGCGACCTTGCGGGTACTTGGATTTAAATCTGAGAAAATACGTCTACTAATGCTGCGTCAGAATATATGGCTTAGTGCATTGGGATTAGTCCCGGGATATTTATTGGGAAAATGGATTATTGATTTGATGTGCGGGATGCTGGGAGACAATTTTGATATGATGACGAAGATCAGTATGCTCAGTATAGGAATCAGTGTTGCCATAACGATGATTGTTTCCGTGGGAGTGAATATATTATTTTCCAGGAAAGTAAAAGATATTGACATGGTAAGTGCGTTAAAAGGCGCAGAGTAGAGGAGAGATTGCGATGAAAAAAAGGAATAAAGCAGCGGATCATTCTTTTTGGAAAAATACTTGACTCTCCCCTTAAGGGAGGATGTATAATAAATGCAAATACATCTGACAAATACGAGGAGGAAAAGATATGTTCCGGATTGGAGAATTTTCCAAGCTTTGCAAGACAACCATTAAAACACTGCGCTATTATAATGAGGTGGGACTTCTGAAACCGGAGTATATTGATGATGAAACAAACTACCGATTTTATTCAACCCGGCAGATTCTGGAACTGCACCACATTCAGGCGTTGCGTCAAATTGGACTGTCTATTATGGAAATCAAATTAATTCAGGATGGACATAATATGGAGGAGATACTTCATAATCGAAAAAGAGAGCTTGAGGAAGAATTAAGAGAGGGCAGGGATCAGATCTCCAGGATTAATTTTATGCTGTCCGGCAGCGAAGCGGAAAGCATGAGACAGTACCAGGGTATAATTAAAGAAATACCGGAATGCATAGTTTATTCCAAACGGCTTACTATTCCGGGTTACAGTTCTTATTTTCAAATCATTCCGGGGATCGGTGCTGCGGTGCAGGAAGCGAATCCCGATTTGAAATGTGCCATACCGGAATACTGCTTTTGTGTATATCTGGATGGTGAATACCGGGAGAAAGATATAAATATAGAGTTCTGCGAAGCGGTCACCCGTTTTGGCAATGAAGTTGAAGGAGTTGTTTTTAAGAAAATGGAACCTGTGGTGGTTGCCTCTGTCATGCATAAAGGATCTTATGAAAAGCTTCCAAATGCTTATGCCTATTTATTTAAGTGGGTGGAGGAAAATGGATATATTGCAGCCGGGAATCCAAGGGAGAGTTATATAGATGGCATCTGGAATGCAGAAGATCCCGGGGAGTGGCTGACCGAATTGCAGTTACCGGTTATAAAAGATAAAAAGGGGTGTTTGTCATAGATAAGAAGAAAAAGTACAGTATGCAAAAGCTGTGCCTGCTATCAAATATTGCCCTGTTTTTATATGAATCAGGAGCCGGGATCACGGAATGCTATGGTAATTTTGAGAAAGAGGAAAACCCCCTTGGGGCTGATTCCCACTTTACCAACAAGCTGATTGAGAGGTGCAACGGCATTGCTTGTCCGGCAGTGATAGTGGAAAACAAAGCAATTTATTTCAGTGCAATAAAGGCTGATGAAAATCAATATGTCCTGGCGGGACCGATGTGTTCGGAATTTCTTTCAAATGTGGAAGTACACCGTTTTTATAAGCTGCATAACATGGAGAAGATGGAGCAAAAAGCACCTGCCAGACTGGGGTTTTTGCAGATGATCTCTCTGATCAGTATGATATATACCACCATAACCGGTGAAATATGTAACGAAGAAATGCTGCTTAAGGAAAATAATCTGGCCTATGTAGATCCGGAAGAGCTGGAACGGGATAAAGCAACCTTTCGCATTGGCAAGGTTGAGGAAGAAGCTTATCACCATACCTACATGGAAGAACTCCAATGGATTAACTGCATAAAGAATGGCGATGAAGTAAAAGCAAAAGAAATGAGCGATTCTTTGGCTGAAAATGCAGGTAAACTGTCAAGAAAGGAAATGAACCACCAGAGAAATCTGGCGATCTGTGCGGTTACGCTAGCAACCAGAGCCGCAATTGAGAGCGGAGTTACTCCGGCGGAGGCTTATATATTAAGCGATGTTTATATTGATAAGATTGATAAATGCAGTGATGTGGGGCAGCTGATTGAATTGCGAAGGCTCAGCACTATGGAATTTACAAGACAGGTGATGGAAGCCAGAAAAGAAAAAGTCCGGTCTAATTATATTGAACAGTGTAAGGACTATATTATAAATCATTATCAATATAAAATCCGGCTGGAGGAAGCGGCAGATGCAATTGGGATCAATAAAAATTACCTGTCCCATCTATTTAAAAAAGAAGAAGGAATATCCATGAATGAATACATTAACCGCGTTCGTGTAAAAAGGGCGGAGAACCTGCTGAAATATTCCGATGCAACCCTGACGGAAATCAGCAGTTATGTCTGCTTTAATTCCCAGAGCCATTTTGGCAGCGTGTTTAAGAAATGTAATGGGGTAACTCCCCAGCAGTACCGGGATCGGTACAGATCCAGAGAGTTTTTGAAAAAATAGGGGATGACTATATATTTCTTGACTTTTCCAGAGCAGGTGCGTATAATTAATTTCAGAATATTCTATGTGCGGCGCAGTACATGGAGCTTAAAGGTACGTTGAAGTGTCTTGGATGAATTTTATCCGAGGCACTTTTTATGTTGTTTAGGCGTTTTGTTTGATTGCCGGGTTTGAATTGTTTCTTGATTGGCGGTGCAGCAAAGAGAGCATTCAATATGCGGGTATGAAGAATATGGAGGATAAGGAATTGAAGATGAAAACATTTCAACTGGGTACAGAAATTTTTATGGGTGAACTGGACATTTCCAGTGTTTGTCCTGACACGAAGAGTGTGTTTATTGTAACAGACAAATTTTTGGTGGAAAGCGGCAGGATTACTTATGTGACAGAGAAACTGGAGGCAGCAGGAATTCCATATTATGTATTTTCCGATGTGGTGCCCAATCCCGATATTGAGTTGGTTATGAAAGGAATTTCTATCATTGATGAGTTTAAACCGGATACGGTGATTTCTTTTGGAGGCGGTTCCGCAATTGATACAGCGAAAGGAATTATGTACTTTGCAGTCAGAACGGCAGGACTGCCCCGGTGTCTATCTATAGCGATTCCAACTACCAGCGGTACAGGATCTGAAGTTACGAGATTTTCCATAATATCAGACCATGAGAAAAATATAAAATATCCGCTTGTGGATGACAGCCTGCTTCCGGACATAGCAGTGTTAGACGCACACCTTACGGTAAGCGTACCACCGGCTATTACGGCTGATACCGGAATGGATGTATTAACCCATGCCATGGAAGCTTATGTTTCTGCAAATGCAACTGATTTTTCAGATGCACTGGCGGAAAAGGCATTTAAAATGGCGTTTGACAGTCTGCGAAGGGCATATCATCAGGGTGATGATTTGGAAGCGAGAGAAAATATGCATCATGCGTCCTGTCTGGCAGGAATGGCATTTGACAGTGTATCCCTTGGGGTAAATCATGGAATGGCGCATATTCTGGGTATTCGTGCTTCTTTGCCCCACGGACGTGCAAATGCAGTGCTGCTTCCCTACGTAATTGCTTACAATGCCGGAATTCAGGATGTTGGCGGTGAAAAAGAATCAGGGGCAGCAAAAAAATATGCAAGACTGGCGAAACTGGCAGGTTATGAATCCTACAGTGTCCGTTCCGGTGTGGTAAACCTGATTCACGGAATGGAAAAACTGTGCAGGGAGTTTAAAATGCCGCTGCAAATCAAAGATGCCTGGGAGGATCAGAGTGCATTTGAAGCATCGGTATCAGAGATGTCACGAATTGCCTGTGAGGACAGGTGTACGGCTACAAATCCGAGAAAGTGTCTTCCGGAAGAAATCGAAACTGTTTTCCGGGAAGCTTATTATGGGAAAAGTAAATATTTAAAGATGTAGGAACAAATGGTGAAAAACGGGGATAACAATGGTAAAAAATAACATATAATTGACGAAAAGTGTTGACAAAACTGTATAAAATAGTGTATAGTCGCTATAGAAGTAAGTGTGAAAATGTGAATGCAGTTCGCAGTCGCACTGCGTATCAGACAGTATCGTAAGCGGGATTACGATAAGTGTGAAAGTACGTATACATATTACCAACTATGAAGTATGCATTAAAGTATAACAAAAGAGAGATCTTTTCAACTGAATAAGCGGGTTGTGACGTAATGACCTGCAGTGTTTTTACGAAGTGATGGAACTTCCGGAAATTATATTTCTGGGGGTTTTTTGCGCTTTTACAGGATATTTTACTGCATAAGGAGTGAAAATATGATAGAATTAGATGAGAAAAAAAGAATTATTCAGGAATTTGTTCCGGGGAAGCAGGTTACTTTGGCACATTTGATTGCCAACCCGGATGAAGACCTGTATACTAAGCTGGGCCTGGTTGATGGGCGCGGAGCAATTGGTATTTTAACTATAACACCCAGTGAAGGTGCCATTATAGGCGCAGATGTAGCAACGAAAGCGGCAGATGTGAAGATTGGTTTTGTTGATCGTTTCAGCGGGTCGTTGGTTATTACCGGTGATATTGCTGCTGTGGATGCTTCTTTGCATGAAATTATGAATGTGTTAGGCGACATGTTAGATTTCACTCCTTCTAAAATCACTAGAACCTGACTATAAGGGAGTGGACATACCATGAAGAAAGTAATGTTTGTAGGCAGGACATACGCAGGAAAGACTACGCTATGCCAGTATCTTATGGGTGAATCAATAAAATATAAGAAGACCCAGGCGATTGAAATCCTGGGGAAAGAGCTGATCGATACACCGGGAGAATATCTGGAGAGACGGGGGTTATACCGTGCACTGCAGGTAACTTCAGCTGAGGCGGATGTGATCATCTTTGTGCAGGATGCTACTGCAGACGGCAGTATGTTTGCGCCAATGTTCACATCGATGTTTACGAAGCCGGTCATTGGAATTGTAACAAAATGCGATGCTGCTTCCCGGGAGCAGACCGCTCTGGCAGTAAAGTATCTGGAAAATGCAGGAGCAAAAAAGATTTTTTTAACAAGTGCAGTTGCGGGAAAAGGTATGGAAGACGTTATTCAATACCTGGAGGATCACTAGCAGATCATAAGTGATCCGGATATAAAGCATAATCGACAGAAGTAATGTGAGGTATAATGCGGAGGTACAAATGGAAGAATCAAAAGTAAGGGTGGTAATTGCGGATGATGAGCCGATTACCAGAATGGACCTGAAAGAATTGCTGGAGGATCAGAATTACGAAGTTGTCGGAGAAGCATCCGATGGTTTCGATGCAATTGAAGTTTGTAAGGCGGTAAGACCGGATCTTGTATTAATGGACATTGAAATGCCGCTTTTAGATGGGTTTTGTGCGGCAAAGGTATTAAAAGAAGAGGATATTGTGGATACGGTTATGATGCTGACAGCTTATAGTGATAAAGACTGTATCCGAAAGGCAAAAGAGATCGGCGTTTCCGGTTATATAGTCAAACCGGTAGCGGTAAGGACGATGATTCCGGCTATTGAGGTGGCGCTTGCGCAGAGTGCTCAGATGAAGCAGTTAAAGCAGGAAGGAACACAGGCAAAGAAACAGCTGGAAAGCAGGAAAATTATTGAAAAAGCAAAAGGCTTTATCATGCAGGAGAAAAAAATCTCTGAGCAGGAGGCTTATGATTATATCAGAAGCTTAAGTCAGGCAAAAAAGCTGTCTATGAAACGTGTGGCAGAAATGATATTATTGAAAGCAGGTGGGCATGTGTGAGTTCTAAAGTATATGATTTATGCAAAGAATGCACTCCGCTTACCGATTCGGATATTCAAGTGATTGAAGCTATGCAGCCTAGTCTTCAGCTCATTGCGAACATGGTAGGATGTGATGTGTTTATTGACTGCATTACAGAAGATAAATCCACCGCGATTGTAATCTGTGAGGCGAATCCGGAAAATGTACCCTCTGCTTATGCCAAAAGCGTAGTGGGAATGCTTGCCAGAAAAGAAGATGAACCGGCAGTAGAGCGTACGATCCGACTGGGAATCGGGACGAAATATGTAAAGGCAGTAACCCAGGAGAGAACAGAAGTAATGCAGAATGTAGAACCTATTTTTAATGATAACCGCATTATCGGTGTGTTAATAACGGAAAAACGTGCGGTAGAAGAAATTGAGGCCATAGAAGATGAAAAGCCAAGACAAGTAAATGTATTTGATAATTTAATACACGAATATGACTGGCTGATGCAGTATATAGATGAAGCATTAATGATGGTGGATGATAAAGGAAAAGTATGTTTCCGCAATATGATGGCAAAGGAACTGTATGCCAAGCTTGGATATGGCGGTGATATTCTGGACATGCCTTATGATAATATTCTTTTATATCAGCCCGAGCGTGAGTATCAGCCCGGGGAACTTGAAAAAACCGGAGTTGAAGTCACTGTTGGAAAATATTTTCTGAGGGTAAAGCAGATTCCCCTTGGGAAAAACGGAATTCAGTTCGCAATTGTTTTAAGTGATATTACGCACCTTAGAGAAAAAGAAAAGGAATTGGTGAATAAATCAGTTGCTTTAAAAGAAATGCATCATCGGATCAAAAATAATTTTCAGATGATTGCCAGTATTCTGCGTATGCAGAGCAGAAGAAGTGAAAACGACGAGGTAAAAGAAGTGCTGGAGGATACGATTAACCGCCTTCTATCGATTTCCATAACCCATGAATTGATCCTGCAGGGTGAGGATGATAATGTTAATATCTATGAAGTTGTGGAAAGTATAAAACGGGATCTGTTAAGATCATATATCTATCCGGATCTGGAAGTTAAAATTGATGTCATTGGAGATGAATTTAAGCTGAATGCAGAAGTGGCATCATCAGTTACCCTTGTAATTAATGAATTACTGCAAAACTCATTTAAGTATGCGTTTACGGATGTAACGTCCGGGCATATTATTATCGAGATTACCCATGGGAAGATGTATTCCCAGGTGAGTATAACAGATAACGGAAAAGGGTTTGCAGTTGATGCAGTAAAAAGAAAGAGCCTGGGATTATATATCGTAGATAGTGTGGTAAGAGAAAAACTGCACGGCAAGTTTAAGATAAAATCAGGGCCGGAAGGTACCAGAGCAAGTTTTGATTTTAAAATGTACAATTGAATAAGACAGTCCGATGCAGGGGTGTCTGAAAAAAGCGGTGAAGCTTAGGAGCAGAAAATTCTGCACCTGGGCTTTTTTTCTTGTTTGGAGGGTGCTCCAGAGCATTTTTCAGACACGATTCATCCTATCGGGTTATCAAATATAAGGGAGGCAGAACATGCATGAAGTCATTTTAAGTGTGGGAATTGATATTGGAACCTCCACCACACAGCTGGTATTCAGTGAATTGACCATTGAAAACCAGGCAACCAGCTATACGGTTCCCAGAATCAGCATTGTAGATAAGAAAGTTATTTTCCGCAGTGAAATCTTTTTTACTCCTTTATTGTCCCAGACGGAGATTGATGGGGAAGCGGTAAAACAGATCTTAGAGAGCCAGTACCATAAGGCGGGAATCAAACCGGAGGAGATAAAAACCGGTGCAGTTATTATAACGGGAGAAACAGCCAGAAAAGAAAATGCAAATGTAGTGCTGGATAGATTAAGTGGTCTGGCGGGAGACTTTGTAGTTGCGACGGCCGGTCCGGACCTGGAATCCGTACTATCCGGCAGAGGTGCAGGTGCAGATAATTTTTCAAAAGAAAAAAGAACTGTGGTTGCAAATGTTGACGTAGGCGGTGGGACCAGTAATATAGCGGTCTTTGACCACGGAAATCTAATTGGAACTACCTGTCTGGATATTGGCGGAAGGCTGATTAAAGTAGACCGGGGAACAAAGCGTATTACTTACATTTATTCCAAAATACAAAAGCTGGCAGAACGTCTGGGGATCCCAATCTCCGTAGGAGAGATTGCAGATGCAGCTAAAATAAGAAGTATCTGTACCTTAATGGCGGATCTGATTGGTCAGTCTCTTCATACACTGCCAAAGTCAGACTATTATAATGAAATATTTACGAATGGTGGCAATGGGCTGAAGGAGGAAGTAATACCAAAAGCCGTTACCTTTTCCGGAGGCGTTGCTGATTACATATATCAGGAAGCCGGTAACGATCTGTTTCAGTATGGAGATGTAGGAATCATACTGGGACAGGAAATCAGAAGAAACCGGTTTTTACAGAATTTAGAACTGTATCAGGCAGTAGAGACGATCCGGGCTACCGTAGTCGGTGCCGGGACTCATACCACAGAAATCAGCGGAAGTACGATTTCCTATGAAAAAAATCAGCTTCCGATGAAAAATATACCAATCTTGAAAATCAGCGAAGAGGAAGAAAAAACCTGTCAGGGAATCGAAGAATCCATCAGGCGGCAGATACCTTTGTATATTTCCGAGGGGGAAGCCGAACAAATCGCTATTTCATTTGCGGGAACAGGATATTCGGGTTTTGCCGGTATCCAGGAACTGGCCCAGGCTATTATCAATGGGGCGAAGGAACTGATATCAATCAGATATCCGTTACTGATCGTGGCAGAACACGATATCGCAAAAGCACTGGGACATGCTCTGAATGTAAAATTAAAGCACAGTAAGGAGGTCATCTGCATCGACGGTATCAGGACACAAAGCGGTGATTACATTGATATCGGAGAACCAATCGGTGAAGGGCGGGTAGTTCCTGTCGTCATCAAGACACTAATTTTTAATTCTTAAAGAAAAGATACGAGGTGAAAGTCATGATATTAAAAACAAAATTATTCGGCCATACTTATGAGTTTAAATCATTGAAGGAGGTTATGGCAAAGGCGAATGAAGAAAAGTCCGGTGATAAATTAGCCGGAATTGCGGCAGAATCAGCGGAAGAGCGAGTTGCGGCAAAGGTAGTATTATCACAGATAACCCTGGGGGAATTAAGAAATTCACCGGCAGTTCCTTATGAAATCGATGAAGTTACTAGAATCATCCAGGATGCGGTAAATGAACCTATTTACAATGAATTTAAGAATATGACAGTTGCCCAATTTCGTGAATGGCTTTTGGATACCAGCACAACAGGAGATATGATCCGTCGTGCCAGCCGTGGAATCACAAGTGAAATTGTTGCGGCAGTTACGAAATTAATGGGAAATCTGGATTTGATTTATGCAGCAAAAAAAATTGTAGTTACGGCACATTGTAATACTACAATCGGACTTCCGGGCACATTTTCATCCAGATTACAGCCAAACCATACCACCGATAACCCCAAGGGAATCATCGCATCGGCAATGGAAGGATTCAGTTTAGGCTGCGGTGATGCAGTATTGGGATTAAATCCGGTAGATGATACGGCTGAAAGTGTTGCCAGAATCTTAAAAAGTTTTGATGAGTTTAAAAATAAATGGGATATCCCTACACAGATCTGCGTACTTGCCCATGTCAGCACCCAGATGGAGGCCATTACCAAACACAATGCACCGATTGATCTGATGTTCCAGTCCATCGCAGGTTCTCAGAAGGGAAATGAAGCTTTTGGATTAAATGGGGCAATGTTAGATGAAGGCCATCAGATGATGGTTCAGCATGGAACTTCCACCGGACCGAATTACATGTATTTCGAGACTGGTCAGGGTTCCGAGTTGTCGTCAGATGCACATTATGGATGTGATCAGGTGGTAATGGAAGCACGCTGCTACGGACTTGCTAAGAAATATAATCCATTCCTTGTCAATACCGTGGTAGGATTTATCGGACCGGAATATCTCTATGACAGCAAACAGGTTATCCGTGCCGGGTTAGAAGACCATTTCATGGGAAAACTTACGGGAATTCCGATGGGATGTGACTGTTGTTACACCAACCATATGAAAACGGATCAGAATGACGTTGAGAATCTGGGTATGCTCTTATCAGCGGCGGGATGTAATTACATCATGGGAGTTCCTCACGGGGATGACTGTATGCTGATGTACCAGTGTACCGGATATCATGATGCAGCGGCATTCCGTGAAATTCTGGGACTGCGTCCGATTAAAGAGTTTGATATGTGGCTGGAAAAAATGGGATTTTCAAAAGACGGAAAACTGACCTCTCTTGCAGGTGATGCATCCGTATTTATGAAATAAGAAGTGAAGAATGCAGGAAGCTGCCAGAGCCTGTCTAAAAATATTTCTATCGGCATACAGCCTGATGAAATGAATTTTCAGACACGCTCTAAGAGAGAAAGGAGATATATATGATTGACCAGAAGGATTTAAAACGAATAATAGAGCAGGTATTAGTAGAAATGCAGGTGACAAAAAGTACATCAGGTACAAATGGTGCAGCGTTAGAAAGCCAGGGCACTTCACCGGCAATATCTGCAGCTGATGCCCAGACAGTACCAAAGGCAGAGGCAAAGACCGTAAATACATTTCAGCAGGCAGAATACTCTGAAAATGTTAAAGAACCGCCGGTAATTGAAGACGGATGTCTGGAAGATATTACAGAGATAGATATTAAAAAGCAGTATCTGGTACCAAATCCGGTAAACGGGGAGGCATATTATGAATTAAAGCAGTATGCACCCTGCCGCCTGGGTATCTGGAAAGCCGGAGCAAGATACATGACTTCTACCTGGCTGCGTTTCCGGGCAGACCATTCTGCAGCGCAGGATGCAGTATTCTCTAATGTGGATGAAGCTTTTGTAGAAAAGATGAACTTATTCAGCATTCAGACCAAGTGCGACAATAAAGACATTTATCTGACCCGTCCGGATCTTGGAAGAAGACTGAATGAAGAAGGGGTCAAAGCAGTTCAGGAAAAATGCAAAAAGCATCCTACTGTTCAGGTTTATGTATCGGATGGGCTGAGTTCCGCTGCAGTTGCTGCAAATGTGGGGGATTTGCTGCCGGCTATTCTGCAGGGGCTGGAAAGCTATCAGATCGATGTGGGAACGCCGTTTTTCGTAAAATACGGCAGAGTGGGAGTTATGGACCAGGTATCAGAAATTACCGGGGCAGATGTAACCTGTGTATTGATCGGAGAGCGCCCGGGACTTATTACAGCAGAATCTATGAGTGCATATATCGCTTATAAAGCAACGATGGACATGCCGGAAGCCAGAAGAACCGTATTATCCAATATACATAAAGCTGGAACAGTGCCGGTAGAAGCAGGTGCCCATATTGCAGAAATCATTAAGATTATGTTAGAGAAAAAAGCAAGCGGAACGGATTTGAAACTCTAATTGAGAGAGAGGTGTAATGAAACATGAAAAGAGATCCATTAAAAGCAAAGGTACTCAGTACAAAAATGATTCCCAATGTATCGCCGGATCTGGCAAAAAGCCTGGGATTATCGCCGAGACAAAAATCCATCGGAATGGTAACGGCGGACTGCGATGATGTAACTTATACGGCACTGGATGAAGCGACAAAAGCGGCTGATGTGCAGGTGGTTTATGCGAAGAGTTTTTACGGCGGAGCAGGCAATGCAAGTACAAAGCTAGCTGGTGAAGTTATCGGTATTATCGCAGGAACCAATCCGGCAGAAGTGAAAAGCGGTCTGGACGCTGTCATCGGTACGATTGAAAATGGTGCATGGTTTGTAAGCGCCAACGAAGATGATTCCATACCTTACTATGCCCATTGTATAGCAAGGACAGGAAGCTATTTATCAAAATCAGCAGGAATTAAAGAAGGACAGGCGCTGGCATATCTGATTGCACCGCCTCTGGAAGCACTTTATGCGTTGGATGCTGCATTAAAAGCAGCAGACGTAACCATGTGTGAACTGTATGCACCGCCCTCTGAGACAAACTTTGGCGGGGCCCTGCTCACCGGGAGCCAGTCAGCATGCAAAGCAGCGTGTGAAGCATTTGCCGCTGCAGTTGAGTTTGTAGCGGATAATCCGCTGGCATTATAATGATACGCAGAAAATGCAAAACGGGAGGTAATTATGCAGCTTTATGATAAAGACCTGTTATCAGTACAGGAAGTAAGAGAATTGGTAGAGCGCTCAAAGGCAGCGCAGGAAAAATTACTGGAGATGTCCCAGTGCCAGGTTGACAGAATTGTGGAGAGTATCGCTAATGCAGGTGTGAGAAATGCAAAAAGGCTTGCACAGATGGCTCATGATGAGACGGGATTCGGAATCATGGAAGATAAGGTGATTAAAAATATCTTTGCCAGCAAGAGCGTATTTGAATACATCAAAGATATGAAGACGATTGGAGTAATTTCGGAAGATGAAAAAGCAGGAACAAAAGATATTGCCGTTCCGGTAGGTGTAATTGCCGGGCTGATTCCTTCCACGAACCCTACATCAACAGTCTTATATAAATCGGAAATTGCAATAAAGGCCGGAAATTCCATTATCTTTTCCCCGCATCCAAATGCAAAAGAAGCGATTCTGGAAACAGTCAAAGTAATCCGACAGGCAATTGCAGAAGCGGAAGGACCGGAGGATCTGGTATCGGTAATCACCATCCCGACGATTCAGTCTACGGATACTCTGATGCGCCATCCGGATATATCTCTGATCCTTGCAACAGGAGGAAGTGCCATGGTACGTGCGGCTTACTCTTCCGGAACACCTGCAATTGGTGTGGGACCCGGAAACGGACCGGCTTATATTGAGCGGTCTGCAGATCTTAAAAAAGCCGTAAAACGCATAATGGACAGTAAGACATTTGACAATGGCACGATCTGTGCATCTGAGCAGTCCGTCATTACAGAGAGTGACCGGGAAGAAGCCGTTAAAGCCGAAATGCAGGCACAGGGAGCATATTTCTTAAGTAACGAAGAATCGGAAAAGCTGGGAAAATTCATTCTTCGCGCCAATGGAACTATGAATCCGATGATTGTAGGAAAAAATGTTCAGCATATTGCAGATCTGGCTGGTCTTAAGGTTCCGGCAGATGCCAGGGTTCTGGTAGCAAAAGAAGACGGTGTTGGAAACGGGCATCCCTATTCTAATGAAAAACTGGCGCCGATTCTGGGATTTTATGTGGAAGATAATTATCAGAAGATTTGTGAAAGATGTCAGCAGATTCTTCATTATGAAGGAGCAGGTCATACCTTTATCATTCATTCTGAAAATCAGGAAATCATCAATTATTTTGCGAAGAGAATACCGGTTTCCCGTTTTCTGGTGAATGCACCGGGAGCCCTGGGTGGTGTAGGTGCCGCAACCTCTTTAATGCCTGCATTTACATTGGGATGCGGAGCGGTAGGCGGAAGTGCAACCTCAGATAATATTGGTCCTATGAACCTGCTGAATATTCGCAAGGCAGCTTATGGTACAAAGGAACTGGATGAAATCCGGAAAGAGGCAGATCTGGCAATACCGGCAGCTGAGCCCTGCCATATAAATGTAGATTATATTGTTGAGAAGATTTTGAAGGAATTAGAGCGTATCTGAAAATTATAGCTCTGGTAAAAATAAAATAACAGGCAGGAGGAATTACAATGGCTAATTTACAGGCATTGGGATTGATCGAAACAAGAGGGTTGATCGCAGCAATCGAAGCAGCAGATGCAATGGTGAAATCTGCTGACGTATCTTTAATAGGAAAAGAATATATTGGAAGCGGACTTGTTACCATTATGGTAAGAGGCGATGTTGGAGCGGTAAAGGCTGCAACAGAATCAGGAGCAGCAGCAGGAGCAGCTGTGGGTGAAGTGGTTTCCGTACATGTAATACCAAGACCGCATAAGGATGTGGAGAGCATTCTTCCGGTAATTGCTGAAACAGCAGAGTAAGTAAAAAAACAGGTAGTTCATAAAGTTTGAATTTAAACTTAAAGTTTAAATTAGATAAGATGAAATTGAGATAAGATTAGAATCAGGAGGACAATAAAATGGCGGTTATGCAGGCATTAGGAATGATAGAGACAAAAGGTTTAATTGGTGCAATCGAAGCAGCAGATGCAATGACAAAAGCGGCAGATGTGAAATTAATTGGAAAAGAACGTATCGGAAGCGGGCTGGTTACTGTTTTAGTCAGAGGTGACGTAGGTGCAGTAAAAGCAGCTACAGATGCTGGTGCGGCAGCAGCAGAACGGGTTGGAGAGCTGATTTCCATGCATGTAATACCAAGACCTCACGGAGATGTAGAAACCATACTGCCACATTTATAGAGAGAGTCCCAAAATCATATACTTTGGAACAATACAGGGACAGGCTTAAGGGGGCAATCATTTGAATGTTATAACAGAAGCGTATTTACGGGATATCATGAAAGAGAATCGCCCGGAGGTCTTTTATGTGCCGGAGGGAAGTTTATTATCCCCTTCTGCCCGTGATTATTTGAATCAATATAAAATAAAGATAGAAAAGCAGGAATCGGGCACTTTAGAAAAAGAAAATGCAGAGAAACCAGCGGCAGAAAGTCCTGATGATATGAAAGCTGCATATGTGGATTATGCCACCGGAGCATTTTTTACATCCAAACCGGAGCATATGACGCAGCTAACCGGTAATAAGCTGGTTCCAAAGAATCATCTGCGTATTATATTTCGTGGTAAACTGGATTCACTTCAGTCACTGATTATACGTAACCAGACTGCCATTGCAAAGAATCCCAGGCGCTCAAAGCTGCTGGAGGATCTGGAAGATATCATGAAGATCTTACAGAATATTATGCGGTGTGATGTGCTGGATGAGCCATTTACCATAGAGCGCATTATCGGACTGACTCACGCAGAGCTGCGGGAACACTCGCACAATCCAATGAAATTTTACAATATCCGGCAAATGATCCTGCCCCACTACACCATGGGGGAGGAATATGCTATACTGAATCAAATCCGTACAGCGATCCGGGAATGCGAGATCAGTGCGGTCAATGCATATCAGGTAGGAAATGATTACACACACCAGGATATACTGGAAGAATTCAACAGGCTTTCCAGCGCGCTGCATATAATGATGTGCAAATATCTTGCGGGAGAATACAATTAGTGCGGTCACAATAATCCAATTGTGGTCCGGAGCGTGTTAAAAAATACTTAGCATGATTTTGAAACAGGCTATAGAGGAAAGAGGAGGGAAAGAGTACATGTTCAGTGAATTAATTGAAAACATAACAAACTTAGATGTATTTACAGAGAGTATTAAACAGTACATCAGCGGATTGTCAATCAATTCCGTAATTATTACAATTATGATGATCTTCATGGTCATTGGAGCTATTGACCGTATCCGGGGAAATAAACTGGGGTACGGAGAAGAATTTGAAGCCGGTTTTAATGCAATGGGCCCCCTGGCAATTGCCATGATGGGCGTGGTTGCAGCAGCTCCGGTACTCCGGGTAATTCTGCAGCCCATTATTGCACCGGTCTATGAATTATTCGGAGCATCTCCGGCGATGTTCGCAACCACACTTCTGGCAAATGACATGGGAGGATATCCCCTGGCAATGCAGCTGGCAGGAGACAATACTGCCATTGGTAATTTTGCAGGATTAATCCTGGGTTCCATGATGGGACCAACCATTGTATTTACCATTCCGGTTGCGCTGTCTATTATTAAACCAAAAGACAGACCGTTTCTTGCAGCAGGAGTACTGGCTGGTTTAATTACCATTCCAATCGGTTGTATCGCAG
Source organism: Robinsoniella sp. RHS (assembly GCF_001029355.1). Taxonomy (NCBI): domain Bacteria; kingdom Bacillati; phylum Bacillota; class Clostridia; order Lachnospirales; family Lachnospiraceae; genus Robinsoniella; species Robinsoniella sp. RHS. Next base: position 8,613 of record NZ_JNGB01000033.1, on the reverse strand, counting down.
GTGGTCTGGTAATGAATATGACACCAAATAAGATTGATATGATTACAATTTTACAGAATTTAATTCCGGTTATTATTGTAGCAGGATTGATCGCGATTGGACTTTGGTTTAAACCAACCCAGATGATGAAAGGATTTAATCATTTTGGAAATGGAGTTACCATATTAATTACTATTTTTACTGCAATAGCTGTTTTCCAGTATGAGACCGGCATTCGTCTTCCATTATTTGATATTATGGTTGATCCGAACAAAAACGGCGGTACCATTCCTCTGGAAGAAGGTATTAAGGTTGTAGGAACGATTGCATGCGTATTAATCGGTGCTTTCCCAATGGTAAAATGGATCACCAAGACATTTAAGAAACCATTGATGAAAGTAGGAGAAAAGCTGAAAATGAATGCAGACGGCTCCGCCGGTTTAGTAGCTTCTCTTGCAAATAATATCGCAATGTTCAATATTATGGAAAATATGAATGCTAAGGGGAAGCTGTTAAATGTAGCATTTGCCGTTTCAGCAGCATTTGTATTTGGAGATCACCTCGGATTCACCGCAGGTGCAAATCCGGATATGATCTTCCCGGTTGTAGTGGGTAAACTGATAGCCGGAATTACAGCTTTAATCCTCGCAAATGCGCTGGCACCAAAATTGCTGGCAAAAATTAAGGCAAGCGGAGGCAAAGAGGAAATAGAAGAAAAAACAGATTAATATATCAGATAAATAGCCGGGAAAGACAGCAGCCAGACCAAATGCTGTTAAAGGCAGCGAATAAAGATTAGTTTCAGAAAGAAGGTTATATAATGAGTATCAGCGAAGCAACCATCCGTGAGATCGTAGAAAAAGTGGTAAAGCAGTCTTTGATTACCAGGGAAAAAGCAGACTTTAAAAAAGTAAAAGATCCAAGGGGGATACTGTCTGTCTCCTGCGATACCGTTCAGACAGAACCATTCAAAGGCGCCCAGGGTGTATCATTAAAGGATATCGTTTCACTGGAAGAAAGCCCGAGAATGGGAGCAGGAATCATGGAAGTAGATCATACCAGTTTTGAGTGGACCCTGACATATGATGAATTTGATTACATAATAGAAGGAACTCTGGAAATAGAAATTGATGGACGTGTCGTAACCGGACATGCCGGTGATATCATTTTTATTCCAAAAAACAGCCATATTCATTTCCAAAGTCCGGATAAAGCAAGATTTGCATATTTCGTTTATCCGGCAGACTGGCAAAGCTAAATCATATTTTAATAAAATATCATGCAGTCAATGATAAAAAAGGAACCGATGCACTGTCTTAATCAGATAATGTATAGGTTCCTTTTAGGTTTAGTGGATCTTATTAAAATGCAGACTCTCTGTATTTGATCTCTAAGTTTCTTGTTCTTAAGCGATTTTTCAATCTCATTTATTCTGCCTGATTCTAAAAGTTTTAATGTCAGTTTTCCAAATCGGTCTTCCCCTTCTTCACGAATCATATCTTCATATTCTATTGCATTTATAAATCGAACACCTACCTCTTTATATTTAGACATTCTTTATTTAATAATCTTTTCCTGAATATTATGATAAATATCAAAATATTTTGATATAAGAATTGTACAATACAAGTTATGATAAGCATAATAACAGATCAAGAGAATTTGATTTTACAAAAGGAGAAATTGAAAATGGAACAGAAAACTGGAATGAAGAAGACCTACAGCAAGAAATTTTTATGGCGGCAGAGAATTGGATTTGGAATCTCTGATTATGCTTGTAATTTGGCGTATCTGATGGTAAATACGTATCTTTTGATTTATTACACGGATGTAGCAGGCCTGAATGCAGCAGCCGTGGGATTTATGTTTTTAGTAACGAAATTTTTTGATGCATTTACAGATTATGTAGTAGGTACTTTAATTGATAAAACAAATACCAAGATGGGAAGAAACCGCCCATGGATGCTGGCAGGTGCTCCTGTTCTGGCAATTGGTATGGTGCTTGTGTTCACCAGTCCTGATTTTTCACAGTCAGGTAAAATGATCTGGGCTTATGCAACTTACATTATCTTTTCATTTGGTTATACACTGGTAAATATTCCGATGGGATCCATTCTTCCAACCTTAAGTTCAGATCCAACGGAACGTACAAAAATTGTTACTTCAAGAACGATTTTTTCCAATCTTGGTTCCTTAACATCTGCATCAATGGCACTGTTTTTAATTTCCAGACTGGGCGGAGGAGATGTAGCTACCGGTTATCGTAATACGAATATTATTTTTGGAATCATTGTAGTTATAATTTTATTTATTTGTGTTTTTAATATTAAAGAAATAAACCCCGCACCGAAGGTTGTAAAGAAAACAAGCATCGTTAATGACCTTGGAAGTCTTGTTAAGAACAAGCCTTATATGTTAATGCTGGCTCAGACTTTCTTCTTATTTGTAGGTTATCTGGGGATGTTCGCAACGATCGCTTATTATTTTAAATATATTGTGGGAGATGAAATGCTTACCTCTGTTGCAGTATCACTGTTAACGATTGTGCCGATTGTCTCCATGCTTTTGTCAGGTGTAATGAACCAGAAAGTATCCAAGAAAAATATTTCCATTCTTGGTACTGCAATTCAGATTTTAGGATTCGCATTGCTGTTTATAGCAAAAGAATCCATCTCAATCATCTATCTCAGTATTGGAGTCATTGGTTTTGGAATGGGATTCCGCCAGACAATGTTCTTCTCTATGCTTGCAGATACAGTGGATTACGGAGAATGGAAAAACGGTAAAAATCTGGCAGGTACCCAGACAGCTGTTTCCGGATTTATTAATAAAGTAGCAAGCGCTTCCGCCAGTGCAATAGCGGCAGGACTTCTTGCATGGGGAGCATATGACGGGGCAGCTGCCGTACAGAGCGCCAGCGCCAATACGGCGATTACCATTGCTTTTATCGGTATACCGATTGTTTGTAATGTAGCATGTATTATTATCTTGTTTTTCTATGATTTAGATAAAGTATATCCAAAGATCAAGAGGGAAATGGATGAGAGAAGAGCATTAAACGAGAATGAGGAGAATGCGTATGTGGAAGTATGATTTTAAAGTTCCGGATCAGAAAAAGTATCGGGTCATTGTTCACACAGACTGTAAAAATGAAGCCGATGACCAATTTGCCGTTGCGCACCATCTTATGACGCCTAAATTCGATGTAATGGGGATTATTGCAGGTCATTTCTGCAAAAATCCTCAGGAATATGGGGAGGAAAATACGGCAAAAGCCAGCTTTGATGAGGTAAAAAAAGTACTTGGGCTAATGGGAGTGGAAGATGAATATCCTGTTTTGCTTGGTGCACCCCATTCCTTAGAAGATGGGGAGACTCCCATAGAATCAGAGGGAGCCAGATTCATCATCGATGAAGCATTAAAGGAAGACCCGCGCCCTCTGTTCGTAGTTTGTCAGGGCGCAATTACAGATCTGGCAAGTGCTTTGTTTTTGAAACCGGAAATTGCAGAGCGTATGACGGTCATCTGGATTGGCGGCGGCGTATGGCCAAAAGGTGGATTTGAATTCAATCTGATGATGGATGTCAAAGCAGCAAACCTGGTATTTTGCTCTAAGGTTCCATTATGGCAGGTTCCCATGGATGTGTATAAGCAAATAGCGGTTTCACTGGCTGAATTACAATACAGAGTAAAACCATGCGGTGAAATTGGGAGATACCTGTTCGATCAAATGGTGGAATTCAACAACAAGCTTGCAGATTTTGCGCCATGGCCTCATGGGGAGACATGGGGACTGGGAGATCAGGCTACGGTTACTCTGCTTTTAGATGAATTGGAGAAAATGAATTATGATTTAAAACCAGCTCCGGCAATTGCGGATGACATGACATATATTCATGAGCAAAATAACCGTGATATCCGTGTCTACCATACATTAGATGCAAGAATGACAATGGAGGATTTCTATGCAAAACTGGCAATTAATTTTGGCAGCCGGACTGTCTGAGTCAACTAAGTAGAGCAATCAGCCATGCACAGGCATTTTAAAACACGTTTTATCGTCAGATAAGGGAATGGAGGAGTGATACATGGCATATCTGGTATTTGATGCAGGCGGAACATTTACGAAGTTTGCATTGATGAATGAAAAAACAGATATTCTGGAGCGTGGGAAATTTAATACACCGGATTATACATCAGGAACAAAAGAAGAGTTTATTAGCATGATCAGCGAGGTGATTGAGCGTTATAAGGACAGAAGTGAGGGGATTGCTTTCAGCATGCCGGGCATGCTGGACAGTGATGCCGGTTACTGTGTAACTGCCGGATATCTGGCATATTTGTGCGGTACCCCACTGGCACAAATTTTATCGGAGAAACATAAAATTCCTGTCACAATAGAAAATGACGGAAAATGTGCTGCTCTGGCAGAATTCTGGAAAGGAAGTCTGAAAGGCTGTACCAATGGTGCGGTTTTAATTCTCGGTTCCGGAGTAGGCGGCGGACTTATTATTGATAAAAAGCTGTATAAAGGCGGACGGCAGACAGCAGGAGAATTCAGTTATGTAATGGTTGATGAAAACCAGAAATATGAATTGGACGGTTACTGGGGAATGAAGAGCGGCTTCCAGGGACTAGCTAAAAGAACGGCATTTTACACCAGGGAAGACTGGGAAAGCTATGACGGGCTGAAATTATTTGAACGCGCTGCAGCAGGCGATGATATGGTATTAAAAGGACTGAAAGATTTTACGGACACACTTGCTTTGCAGGTATGTAATCTGAATATGCTGCTGGATCTGGATGTGGTAGCCGTAGGCGGTGGTATCAGCCGGCAGCCGCTGCTGCATGAATTTCTGCAAAAAAGTATTGATGAATATTTAGAGAATCATCCGATGAGGTTTTTAAGTCCTTATATACCAAAGCCGGTTGTTACAAATTGTGAATTCTATAATGATGCGAATTTAATCGGAGCATTATATCATTTCTTACAAAAAGAAGGAGGGGCATTATAAATGGGATTTCCAGAAAATTTTTTATGGGGCGGTGCCGTTGCGGCAAACCAGTGTGAAGGTGCTTATCAGGAAGCCGGAAAAGGTCTTTGCATACAGGATGTAACACCACATGGTATCGTAGGTCCAAGAACAAAGGAGCCAACTGAAGATAACATGAAGCTGGTGGGTATTGATTTTTATCACAGATATAAAGAAGATATAAAACTTTTTGCGGAAATGGGATTTAAAGTATTTCGTACCTCTATCGCCTGGAGCCGTATCTTTCCAAATGGTGATGAAGAGATGCCAAACGAAGCAGGACTGAAATTCTATGATGACCTTTTTGACGAATGCCATAAATATGGCATAGAGCCGCTGGTTACCCTGTCACATTATGAGACACCTCTCCATCTGGCAGAGGAGTATGATGGCTGGATCAACCCCAAAATGATCGGATTTTATAAAAATTATGTTACTTGTGTTTTCCGGCGCTATAAAGATAAAGTAAAGTATTGGCTTACATTTAACGAAATTAATTCCATTCTGCATGAGCCGTTCTTAAGCGGAGGAATTAATACACCCAAAGATAAATTGTCTCAGACACAATTATTTCAGGCGGTACATCATGAATTTGTAGCAAGTGCATCAGCGGTAAAGATCGGGCATGCCATAAATCCGGATTTTAAAATCGGCTGTATGGTACTGAGCATGCCTGTTTATCCACTAACGCCCAATCCCGATGATGTGATTGCTGTTATGGAAAAAGACCATATGAATATGTTCTTTGCAGATGTGCATGTACGTGGAACTTATCCCGGTTATGTGAAAAGATATTTTAAAGAGCATGACATTGAGCTGATGATCACAGAGGAAGAGCGTGAGATTCTGAAAAATACCGTAGATTTTGTTTCTTTTAGCTATTACATGAGCATTTGCGAGACTGCAGATAAAAGCCTGGGTGTGCAGGGAAAAGGAAATCTTCTGGGAGGAGTCAGAAATCCGTTATTAAAGGAAAGTGAATGGGGATGGCAGATAGATCCTAAGGGGCTGCGTTACGTACTGAATACCATTTATGACCGGTATCAGAAGCCGTTGTTTATTGTGGAAAATGGGCTTGGTGCAGTTGATAAACTGGTGACTGGGAACGATGGAAACCCCACAGTAGAAGATGATTACCGCATTGAGTATCTGAGAGACCATTTACTGCAGGTAGCGGAAGCAGTAGAAGATGGCGTTGAGGTGATGGGTTACACAACCTGGGGATGTATTGATCTGGTCAGTGCATCGACGGCAGAATTAAAAAAGCGCTACGGATTTATCTATGTAGACCGTAACGATGATGGAACCGGAACATTAGAACGCTATAAGAAAAAATCGTTTTATTGGTATAAGAAAGTAATTGAAACGAATGGAGAAAGCCTGAAAGAGACTTTCTAATAAATATACAAAACGTATGGGAAATGCAGAGAATGCGAAAAGTTATTTCGTATTCATCTGCATTTTTATGTCATGGAGATGGAATAAAGCTGGGAGTTACCGATAAGTTTATCATGATTAATTTAAAGTTAGCCTTGACAAACCACTCGCGGGAGTGTACACTTAAGAAAACTAAATAGTTCCGGTAGGTAAGGTTACCACAGGGATACGGATTGTTGCCGCGAAATGATGGAGACATCATCAGTTGGTTTGAACAGGCCGCATCGAAAAACAAGGTGCAGCATAATACAATTTCATCGCCCTGTGATACTAAAGCTCAAACGGTGGCAGTTCCATATTATTTTATAATATGGCTGAATGTAGAATGTTTAATTCCCATACCATAGTTTGTCCTTTGGTGCGGGATTTTTTTTGTGAAAAGAAAAGGAGGTGGTAAGAATGGATAGTGGAGGCAGTCATGAGCGATATGACATCAGCGTAGAGGGTATAGATGAAGTTCCGGATTTGCCGGGAGTGGATCATTTATCCATTCTTGGACTTCCCGGGGTGGTTTTTGTGATCGGTCTTTTTCGATAATAATGCCATTTCCAGGTTCTAGAGCATGTTTTAAAATTGCTTTGTGACAGATGTACTGGAATATTTCATCGGATGCCATCGCTGCTGTTTTTATACACATTTGATATATCTGCTGAGAATAAAGTGTTCCCGGCATTTATGCCTGCTATGTAAATGAAAACAATAGCGGTGGATTTTTATGCCCTTTTTTAAGAAATGTTACTGTGAACATGAATAAAGGAGGTATAAGACAATGAAAAAAAACAGAATGAGAAATATGGTACGCCGTGAAACGGTGAACGAAAAATTAAAATATGCAGCAACTGTTGAATGGAATAAATTTTATGAGGAATTTCAGACATCATCAGAGGGAATGACAAATGCACAGTTAGAAGTTTCTGAAGAAGAATATGGAAAGAATATTGTGACTCACGGACAGAAGGAATCCCTTGTCAAGAGAATCTGCGGTGCTTTTATTAATCCATTTACAGCAATTTTGTTTGTTTTGGCAGCAGTTTCCGTATTTACAGATATTATTTTTGCGGATCCAGGCGAGCAAAATCCCGTTACGGTTATTATTATCACAACTATGGTAATGATATCCGGTATGCTGCGGTTCATACAGGAAACGAGAAGTGGTAATGCGGCTGCCAGATTGTCAGCAATGATCCGGACCACTACCTGTGTTAAGAGAATGGAAGAAGGAACAAGGGAAATTCTACTGGAAGATGTGGCAGTTGGGGATGTTGTGCTGCTTTCGGCAGGAGACATGATACCTGCTGATATCCGGATTATTTCGGCAAAGGATCTATTCATCAGCCAGTCAGCACTTACCGGAGAAAGTGAACCGGTTGAGAAGTGCAGCGCTTTAATTGACAGCAAAGATGCGGTAACCGATTATTCCAATCTGGCATTTATGGGCAGTAACGTAATCAGCGGCAGTGCGGCAGGAGTTGTAATTGCAGTTGGTAACAATACGATGCTTGGTGAAATGGCGAAGTCTCTTTCTGAAAAACCGGATCAGACTTCCTTTGAAAAAGGGGTGAATTCGGTATCCTGGGTATTGATCCGTTTTATGCTGATTATGGTTCCAGTTGTATTTTTTATCAATGGCTATACGAAAAATGACTGGATGGACGCAGCATTATTTGCCATTTCCGTTGCGGTAGGTCTGACGCCGGAAATGCTGCCAATGATCGTAACCACCTGCCTGGCAAAAGGTGCAGTATCCATGTCCAGGCAGAAAGTAATTATTAAGAATCTGAATGCGATCCAGAATCTGGGATCAATTGACATCCTGTGTACCGACAAGACAGGTACCCTGACAAGAGATAAGGTAGTATTGGAATATCATCTGGATATTGAAGGAAATGAAGATCCAAGAGTATTGCGTCATGGATTTTTAAACAGCTACTATCAGACAGGGCTTAAAAACCTAATGGATATTGCGATTATAGACAGGACGAACGAACTGCAGGAGCAGGAGGTACAGCTTCAGGGTATACAGTCCAACTACGAAAAAGTAGATGAAATACCATTTGATTTCGAAAGACGCAGGATGAGTGTAGTAGTAGCCGATAAAAATGGAAAGACACAGATGATAACAAAAGGTGCAGTGGAGGAGATGCTGCGGGTTTGTGAATTCGCA
>NZ_JNGB01000032.1:0-98222 GCF_001029355.1 Robinsoniella sp. RHS | reverse complement strand
ATTCCATATTTAATTTTGTGATTTTATGTAATACATCTTAGCTCATATAAATTTAGTTGTCAATAGTATACTGTACACTTTATAATAATAAACAATATTTTTTATTAACTACTAATTCTATCTATAATTAATTTTTAAACTCCACAAAAAACATTAAGTAAATATTTATATAACAAATAAATGATATAGAGTTATATTTCAAATCATTAAGAACATAGTTCTCCAATATCTTGAATATAATAAGTATTCTATACTATTATACAAGTGTTTTTATGTAATATTTTTATACTATTTGTAATTTTTTTACAATATTTAGCAGTATTCCCGTGTAAACCCAAATTTATCACAGTATTCATCCATTCTACTACCCCTTTTACATCGTATAACAGCACTTTTATTAATAATCCAATCCCCAATTTCATCCGGATCATGATGGATCTCCAGTATTTTCAGCCGGTTACATCCATGAAATACCCATTTGCCAATCTTCTTTAGGGATTCCGGCAATAACACATACTCTAACTGATTGCACTTAAAAAATGCGCTGTCTTCTAAGACCCTCAGGTTACGGGGAAGCTTCAGCATCGTAAAGCCCGTCTGATAGAACGCCTCACGACCAATAGATTCTAATGTAACCGGAAAATGCAGTTTTGATAAATTCATACATTTATAAAACGCTCGTTCTTCAATACGGTTTATTTTGCTTGGCAGTATAAGTTTTGTGAGATTCTGACATTGATAAAATGATTCTCTTGGTATGATAAAATTCACCCTGCTTGGTTCAAATGTGACTGACTCAAGACGTTTACACTCTTTAAAAGCTCCATCTCTGATTGACTTTGTACTAGCTGGAAAATATATTTCCTTTAATTTTGAGCATCCGCAAAATGCTTCTTCCTGCACCACTTCCAGATTTCCAAAGCTGACTTTATATAATGAAGTACATCCGTAAAAGCTTCTTTTCCCGATTTTCTTTATATTCGGAGAAAGATCTGCCGTTTTCAGACGTATTTTATTACGAAGTGCCTGATCTGAAACTTCATCAAAAATTGTTCCAATACTCAGATTTTTATCTGCGCACTGTTTTCCTTCCCGCATGCCAAATACTCGAAAGCCGACATTTCCTCCCTTATAAATAAGTACTTGACTTCCCATTTTACTCTCCCTTTTCCTTTGTATCCCTCTTTTAAAAAAGAAAGCCCTTCTGTACATAGACTGAAAGGCTTTTCATAACATATAAATTTTTGCACAAAAATAAACTCATTTCCTCATCCCGGAAATAAAGTAAGCTGGGCATTACGGCAGGTATCCTGACTTCGCTTCATCCTCAGAAACGCCTTCTCAATATTTTTCAATATCAATGGCATCCTGTTTCTTCGTCCACGTTACAGTAGAGGTGACTGTGCCGGTCTTTCACCGGCTTCCCTTTTAACATTTTATCCCACATCATCTGTGGAATATGACCGCAATCCTTAAATTTCTTCTTATTTTACCATAATATCTCAAACACATTTAAAAGTCAAATGTTTTTGGCCATGGAAAGTTCTTTTAGAGCTTTTTAGAGCTCGTTCACCCCCAATTCCAAAGTTACCTTTTTTTCTCACCCGGCTTAAGTTCTATCAGCTGATGATTGGTCCTTGCCGCATTTCTACGTTCAGCATACCCGGTAGACGGAATCAATCTCATTACATATTCCTGCACCCCTGACTGCCATTACGGCAGCCAGGGGTGTGAAGTTAAGTATTATTTTACAAAGTATTTCTATTCGTAACTGTTTTAATCGTATTCCATATAGTGGGTACTGCTCCTAATACAGTAAAAGCATATAACATGCAGAGATCCTTTATGTAAATCCCCCCGTCTATAGCTCCTTGCCTGATCATGACCGGAATAAGGCGGAACGCACTGAAAACATCTATATTTAGTACATCTGCCGCATCTATTGCCCAACTGAGCTGCTGGCTCACATAGACTACGCAGATCATAAAAACAGATGATATAACTATTCCTTTCAAGCTCATCTTTCCGGCCAGCATCTGATATCCTTTTATCGCACACACACCCATCACTACACCTGAGATAGATGCCATATATCCAAGCTGGTCCACTACTACGATACATAACAAACCAATGAGAGTTCCCAAAAATGCTCCTACTATACCTGCTATAATATTTTCTTTCTTTTCTTCAACCGGCTGCACGCTTTGCTTATAGTTAAACTGGGTTCCGGTTCCGTATGGGTCCAAATTTCTTTCCATTTCCTTTTCCTCCTGAAGTATTCTCTTTACCTTTCCGGCACTTTACTAATTTCGTTCCATGTCCGGGATAAATATTATAACCTAGAACCAGAGATACATTATATTCAGTGTATTGAAAAGACTTTTTTATGTCATGAAAACCTCACGATATTAGTTTTAAACATCCATGAATAAATAAATTTCCCAGGTAATATATATGATAACAGAGAAACTGGCCTGTACCGGTTTCAAGGAAGCAGAAAAAAGGAGGAGAACGATGACCGATATATATATTGTTTCAGGATTTTTAGGAGCCGGCAAAACTACATTGATTCAAAAACTGCTAAAAGAAGGATTCCAAGGTAAGAAGGCAGCTCTGATTGAAAATGATTTTGGGGATATCAGCGTAGATGCGGCTCTGCTAAGAGATGGAAATGTACAGGTAAAAGAAATGAACGCAGGCTGCATTTGCTGCAGTCTTTCCGGCGATTTTGTAAAAGCCATGAAAGACCTTCTGGATCAATTTCATCCGGATATTATCCTGATTGAACCTTCCGGTGTTGGAAAATTATCTGATATTACAAAGTTCTGCGCAAATCCACAGATCCGTTCTCTTGCGCAGATCAAGCAAAAAATTACGGTTGCTGATGTGAAGCGATGTGCCATTTATCTTGAGAATTTTGGTGAGTTTTTTGAGGATCAGATAATAAATGCAGATACAATACTGCTTAGTTGGGCAGAAGATTATCCGGGCAAAGTAAAAAGTGCGTTCCAACTGGTCAGCAGATTGAACCCAGATGCAAAAATACTTTCTGAACCCTGGATGAAAATCAATACAGCCCGGCTTCTGAATCTCTATCGAAATGATCAATCTATGATATCTGAGAAGGATTATTTGGCCAAATGCCACTGCATCGATAATCCTGAACTGAAAAGACAACTTAAACCACTTTACTGTGACAACCATACCGAACAAGATGAAGGACAAGATTCCTGTGACTGCGGCCATACCCAGCAGAACTCTGACCTAGTTTCCTGCGGTTGCGGTTGCAGTTGCAGCTGCAGCCATACCCAGAATTCTGATCATGTTTCCGGTAGCTGCGTCAGCAGCCATTCAGCAGAAGAGGTTTTTGACACGGTGACGATACATACCGCAAAGGTATTCAACACTACTGATTTACAGAGACGTCTGTGGCAGATGGAAAGAAACACATCCGGAACTGTTTTGCGTGCCAAAGGAATTGTCCACACTGCAGGCGGATATCTGAATGTTCAGTATGTGCCAGGGAGCGTACAGATGAAGGAGTGTTCTTCCAGTGGTGACATGTTGTGTATTATAGGACGGGGGCTGAAACAAGATGAATTAGCCTTCCTGTTTGATGGGAACTAGGCCATGATGATTCCTGTTTATGTTGTTACCGGATTCTTATATGCCGGAAAAACCTCTTTTCTAAATGCCATGCTAAATCGGGATGACCGGAGCGATATCCAGACTTTATTGCTGCAGTTTGAATCCGGCGAGGAAAAATTTCACGGATCATCAGATTATTGCACCAGCCGTTGTTTTTCCAAAAAAGAACTGGAAGGACAGCCGGATGCGATTATAAAAACCATATATAAATGTGTGAAAAATCAGACTCCGGATGAGATCTGGATAGAATGGAATGGGGTAACATCTTTTTCCCTTTTACAGGAGTTTTTCCTGAGTCCTTTGCTGCGCAATTGCAGAATACAAAAAGTCATTCACATTGCAGATGCCCCAGGTTTAGAAGAAACTCTAGGCAGAACCGGGAACTCACTGCCGGAACAAATTGCAAACAGTGATGCCGTTATCCTGCGCACTGCCCAGACAAGTTACGGTAAGGCTGTGTATCAGAGAATGCGCCATATGATAAAAAAGATAAATCCCGGTGTCCCTATTTTTAAACTAAAAGATACGTATCCGGAAAACTTATATAAAAGGGTTTTGGAGAAAAAGCCCTCGCCGCTTTACTCCTTTTTCAGATCATTGCTTTTTCTGGCAGCGGCATATTTTTTAACGAAACCAGTTCTGGATCAGCTTTCTTTATCCACAAATACGATTATAAATGTATTTTTGGGCATTATACTGCAGGCAATTCCATTTCTGCTTCTGGGTGTGCTCCTTTCTTCCTTGCTCCAGATTTTCGTCCCCGGAGACTGGATTGAAAAGCGGTTTCCAAAGTCTCTTGCCGGAGGAATGCTGCTTGCCCTGGTGGGCGGATTTTGTCTTCCCGTATGTGACTGTGCTTCCATTCCCATCTTCAGAAGCCTGGTACGAAAGGGTGTACCCCTTCCTGCCGCTGTTACATTTATGCTGGCCGCTCCGGTTATTAATCCGGTAGCTATTTTATCCACCTATTATGCATTTGGAGGAGATCTGGCAGTTGTAGCGGGACGTGTGGGTATGGGCAGCTTTGCTGCTGTAGTGATCGGGCTAAGTTTTGCAGCCTGCCCTTCAAAAGGACAGGTATTACCCACCGGTAGATTTGATGGTGTGATGTGCAGCTGCGGATGTTACCCGGGAACCAGTTCCGAATCTGGTCTGCGTACTAAAATGGAGTGGTTTATCCGCCACGCACAGGTTGAATTTTTTGATGTGGGGAAATATCTGATTCTCGGATCTTTTGTTGCTTCCGTCTTTCAGGGATTCGGTACGGATCTGTTCATAAATGCGCAGAATAAAGCGGGAAATGCAGTATCTGCCATGATTATGATGGCGATGGCATTTGTTCTTTCCCTGTGCTCCTCCTCCGATGCTATTGTTGCGCGCAGTTTTTCTGCCCAGTTTTCTATGATGGCTATTATGGGTTTTCTTATATTTGGTCCGATGATGGACATTAAAAATATGTTGATGCTTTCCGCAGGTTTTTCAAAACGATTTATCATTCGCTTGCTGGTTACTTCATTTTTCGTTTGTTTTGCTGTTGTGTTCTTATTTTATCAATTAGGAGGGATATAAATGCAGATAAAGGTAAAAACATTCAATCCACAGATTTTTCTGGAATGCCTGTGCTGCGGATTCTTTTCCGGTCTGCTGGTCTATCTGATCAGAAGTCAGAAATACCTCTCCTATGTGACTCCCAGGATGAAACCATATCTTTATTTTTCCGCTGTTGTGATGGGGATATGGGCTCTGGCTGGAGTATTTCGCCTGCTTCAGCCCCAATACAAAGCACGCTCCATGCATTGCCTTGTCCTGGCAATCCCTATTTTGATGGTTTTACTGCCTCACTCCCCTATGGAACTTTCCGATATCACGGATAATTACAGTCCAGGAAGCAGCCTGTCCGCGAGTAATCTGTCCGCGAGCAGCCAATCAACTGACAAAGGAGCAGAGCCTTCTTCTGCAACATCGCGTATTGATAATCCCAGTTCTGCCGCTGTTCAGAATGACACCAATACAGCGGATGATGCTTCTCACCTGCCTGGATTGGATGTTCAGAACAAGAAAATCACCGTTTCTAACGAAGATTTTGCATTATGGCTTGCCGAGATGGATTCAAATGGCATACAGTATGAAGGCTACACAATCACTATGACAGGGTTCGTCATGAATGCCTTCAAAGTACCAAAGAAAAACGAATTCATTGTTTCACGGCTGGCAATGACCTGCTGTATTGCTGATTTATCACCTACTGGTGTCCGGTGTATCTATGACAAGGCTTCCGAACTTGAAAGCGAATCCTGGGTGACAGTGGAAGGTACACTTTCGATCGGGGAATATCAATATAACGATAAGACTCTGAAAGAGCCCCAGATCCAGGTTACGAAGATTACTCCCACAGAACCGGTTGAAGGATATGTTTATCCATTTGTATAATGATAAACAAAACAGAAGTAAGCGTTGGAAAATCTTTAAAGGCAAAAAAATATAGACAGCAGCCTGTTATTCCGGCTGCTGTCTATATTTGAAAAACGTGCTGAGTGATACATTTTCAATTAAGAAACGGGATACAATTCCCCAAATAATGTCATATGGAAAGTTTCATACACGGAACAGATCTTATCCGCCATACAAACAATAGCTGTCTCACGGTATCGGGGCGGAATCGGTGTGAGTGGAAACATATGTTTTCTGATCACATCTTTTTCGATCTGGGTCAGATCAAATTCCAAACAGGCATTTTTCAGCGCCCTGCCCGGATGTGTAAATCCATGAAAACGGTGGTCTGCGCTCTTCTCATGCCAGTCATATAAAAAATAATCGTGTAGAAGTGCCCCCCGGATCAATTCCTTAACCTGAACCTGCCAGCCATATTTCAGTGCGATCCAATAGCTTAAATAAGCGACAGCCAGACTGTGCTCATAAACGGTTGTTTCTCCGTGCTGTATATATTCTTTTAACTTTGTGTACTTTGGATTTTCTACTATTTCTTTCACAAGATCCAAAAACTGCTGCTCATCTTTTGGATCCATTCTTTTTTCGGCTGCCATTTGTGATGACTCCCCCTTTGGAATTACCATTCGTCCATAAAGCCTCAAATCCGATAATATTAAAACTCTATGAACAACTAAATTTTCTGTCTTTATTAGTATAGCACGGTTGTATAAAAATGCAATGTAGAATTCCTTATAATTTTCTTACAGAATTTCTACCATTCTCATAATTCTATCAAGACCTGTACACACCCCACGAAAAGCCCCGCCGAGCTTTGGCAGCTCGGCGGGGCTGAATGGAACCTGATAACAGAGTCCTTTTTACTTCGTAATTTTGATCTTTTTGACACTGCTGTACTTACCATAGATTTTTTTACCGGCAGAGTCTAATTTGTATGCCCTGACTTTTATAAAATAATTCTTATTCTTCTGAAGTTTGTTTATATTCTTATTGACATATGAGGTGAAGAGAGCCTTTTTATCTTTTGTGAAAGAAGAATTCCTTGCATATGTAATCAGATATCCCTTAGCACCCGATACTGCCTTTGTATTTACTGTCACTCTATTTGCTTTGGTATTTTTTAAGGAAACAGAAGATACTTTACCTACCGTTACTTTTTTCCAATGAGCATAGAGAGTGATATTCTTCTTTCCAGTGATCTTTGATGATGATGTGATCTTTGTACCGCCGCTTTTTTTTGTATACCATCCACTAAAGCTGTATTTTGCCCTTTGTGGAGTGGGAAGCTTACCATATTTCTTTTTATAGTAAACATTTTTATAGGATTTTTCTGTGGTTCCGCCATTTGCTTTGAATTTTACCTGAAGCACAAGCTGGCCTTTTTTTACTTTTTTATTATGATAGGCCCCTTCTTTAATGATATTATCGATCTTTTTACACTTTGGACCATAATTTACAGTTAACCCCGTGCTATCTTCTGCCGTATTGTCAAAACAGCTTGTATATGGGCCATGTGACGACTCGCCATCATCATTAATGCGATCCTTCTCAAAGGGCGAATAGATGGTCATGCTTCCCTTCAAACTACGACAATTGGTAAATGCCCAGGCCATATTCTCTACTGTCTCGGGTATATCAGGTGCCTTAGTAATCTTCAAACATCCTGAAAATGCACTTCCCATATTTTTTAATTTGGAAGGAAGCTTTGGTGCTCTTTTTAAAGATTGACAATAAGAAAACGCTCCATACATATTGATGACACTATCCGGTATTAAAGGTGATTCTTCCAATTTACTGCAGTCAAAAAATAAATTAGCGATAGATTTCAATCCTTCCGGTAATTTAGGAGCCTTCGTTAAAGAAGCACAACCATAGAAAGTACCATTCATCTCAGTTACTCCACCAGGAATAGAACCGCTCGTTACCAGACTTGTACATTCTGAAAAAGTACCATCCAAACTTTTCAAACCAGCAGGAAGCTTTGGCATTTCCTTTAAAGAAGAACATTTACTAAATGTATTGTCTAGCTCGGTTACTCCTTTGGGAATGTCCGGTACCTGCACTAACTTTTCACAACCGCTAAATGCTTCACCCATATCCACTAATTGTACCGGTAAATTTTCTATTTTATTGAGGCTCTTACAATTTTTTAAAGCCCCTTTCATAATTCTAACTGAGTCCGGTAATCGGGATATTTCTGTTAAATTAATACAATCTTCATAGATATTGCTTATATCCGTGATCCCTTGCGGAAGTTCAGGTCCTTTTTTTAAACTTTCACACCCTTGAAAGCTTCCTATTAAGTTGGTTACGCCACTTGGTATCCCAGGAGATTCTTCTAACGCTTCACAACTAATAAATACCCGTACCATATCTTTTAGATTTGCCGGTAGTTTATCTATTTTCTTTAATTTTGAGCAGAACATGAATGTGCTTTCCATTTTCGTAACACTATCCGGAATGCCTGATACACTTTCTAAATTATTGCAATCGGCAAATGAATACGACATATCGTTATCCTCAAAACTCACGCCATCCAAAAATCTTATTGTTTTTATTGCAAAATTAGCACTAAAAGCTCCATTAAAATATGGATAATCTTTTGATTCCGTATATTTAGCAATTCTGACTGAATATTCCTGTCCCTGAATAATTGTCTGACCGGGAATAACAAGGTTTTCCGTTTTTCCTTTATATTTTTTTAATGTGATCATTTTATCATTTTGTTCATATTCCCACTCGCTTAAATTCAGATCTGAAGACCCTTTTTGCTGATTGTTTAAACTTTTCTCTTCTGCCTGTTTTCTAACGGCTTCAGTGTTATTCCCAGATACCTGTTCTGTTTCTACAAACTCAGTTTCTTGTGTTTCCGTAATAATCTCTTTATTATCCGTCTCCTGCTCTGTTTCTGTTTCCTGCATTCCAAGTCCCATCTGTGGTTTTTCAGAATCATTGTTCCCGGTATCTGTCTCTGATTCCACTGAAACTGTGCCGGTCTCTTGATTTTCTGTAAATGCTTCTGTCTGAGGCATTGGATTTTCTCCTGTTTCATTCGCAAATACCACGATATTGGATGAAACTGCAATTGACGCTGCCATAATGATACTAAGAATTCGTTTACTCTGCTTGAATCTCTTCATAACTCATTTCCTCCTTGTGTAATTTTATGCATTAATTTACAAGCATATTTCTAATTATATACCTCTTGTTTGTAAAATGCAACACTGCTGACTAAAGCTATTTTCAGCACAATAGATCTCAATTAAAAAGGCAAAGCCTATAAATGGCTTTGCCTCTGCTATAACTCTTAATCGATTTTCTTTTTACAACATTAATTACAGTAACGCTTCATACAACTTATCTGTCGGTCTTGGAATCACTACGCTGTGAACCATAAGCTCGCTCACTGCCTCTGCCGCCTTCACTGCTTCTGTTACGGCACTTACATCTCCGCTCATAGTAACGAATCCTTTACCGCCTACCGCAAATCCGGTACGAATCTCAATCAGCGTGATCGCTGCTGCCTTTGCTGCAGTATCTGCTGCAACGATAGCCGATGCAACGGAATAAAATTCGATGACGCCCACTGCCCCTTCTGTAGGAACCTGCGAAGTACTGCTGATGGCAGGCATAAGCTGGTCACTGACATTGGCAATTAATAATTTATCTACCAGGAAATGTCCTGCTGCTGCTTCTCCGACTTTCATGGAAGCATCTACACTCCCTGTATCTCCACCAATGATAATCATATATTTTCCAGGACAGATTGTAGATGATCTCAATAATTCTACATTCGCTGCCTTTAACATTTCATCACAGGTTTCAATTCCTTTCGCTATACTGGATAGTTCTATCATTCCAACTGAATTTCCCATTCCTTAATCCTCCATTAGTTTTCACTGATTCTGATGCCAGATGATGTTACATCACATACGGTTCCATTTATGCTTGCATGTATATTTGTGGATAAACCTGTTGCATCAGCACTGGCAATCACGTCACCTTCACACACCTTGTCACCCACATTTTTTACGGCTACTGCCGGCTTGCCTATATGTTGTGACAATGGGATGAAAACTTCTTTCGGATGAAGTTCTATACAGTCATGTGCATGTAATCCATTGTATTTGCCCAGATCCAGTCTGGCAATTAAACGGTCGGTTGGGACTCTGTTCAACTCCACTGTCGGTCTGGAGACAGGATGCATGTTCTTTTCAACCGTAATTCCTCTTTCCTGGAGCTTTCCTTTCATATATCCGTTGACTCTTCTTGGAGAAAGCCCCATAGGACATGAGAATAATTCACATAATCCGCAGTTACAGCAATTTACCGCATCACCAAAACATTCCTCAAATTGTTTATCAGAATCAATGCTATTCTCTCTCCAGATGTTTCTCATAACAAGATGTGGTTTAATGCGGTGGCCAATCTGGAATCTCGGACATAAATCTGTACACATACGGCACTGTATACAAGCACTTCTTGCCTGGTGTTTGATCCTGTCCATAGGCACATGGGTTCTTTCAATTAAATAATGATTTTTTGGCAGTACAATAATATTTCCGGTTGTCTTTGTTACGAACTGCTGGTCTATCGCCTCGTCATCTGCAACCACTCGTCCCATCATTGGTCCACCCAGAATAATTGCATAATCGGAAATCTTCGGGTTAGCTGCCTGAATACATTCTCTGATCGGTGTTCCGATAGGTACCTGAAGCATAATCGGCTCCTGAACCTCTCCCACAACAGAAAGAAATTTACTGGTATTTTTTTTACCGTGAACTATGGCATTATACATTCCGACAATAGTACCGACATTGTTGATTACCGCACCAACCTCAATCGGAAGCCCTCTCTCGGGGACACTTCTTCCGGTTACCTGCTGAACGATAACCTGTTCATCTCCTGCCGGATAGAACGTCCGCATTTCAAAGATTTCGATATCCGCACCGTTTTTTTCAATGGCTTCCCTTAATGCAGCTATCTCCGGTTTGTATTTCGCTTTTATTGCAATGACAGATTTCTTGGCTTCCAGATGTGTGGAGATCATCATAATTCCTTTAATCAGCTCATCTGCAAATGTTCTGCACAAATATTTATCTGTTTCTATCAGGGGCTCACACTCAGCAGCATTTACAATATAGTATTCTGCTTTGGTATTCAATTTCACATGTGTAGGAAATCCTGCACCGCCCGCACCGACGATCCCGGCATCTTTAATTGTTTCAATCAGATTCATAGTTTTCTCCATTCATTATTTAACATTATCTTGCCACATAAAACATTTCCTAAATCAGAAAAAAGACACAGTGATCCTGTATTTTGTTTTTTGTTGAATTTTGTTGTTTGATAATAAAATAACGCACTTTAAACTATTTGTCAAGTTGACATCACAGAAAAGTCAATATTTTATACCTATTTCTTTCAATTTTTTGATTTTCTCTGAATCCAGATTTAACGTGCCGTCTCCCCGTACTTTTTCCCGCTGTGTATAGACCCATCTTCCCAGGCGCTTTCCGTCCCCGGTCACATAATCTACAGGCACTTGAAGATTTCCAAAAGTTTCATAATAACACTGGGCCTCTTCATACCATTCATCCCATGCTCTTCTTTGCCGCTTCCTCCAGACCATACCTAATACTTCCAGTTTTAACTGCCTCTGGTAACTTAAATTATTCTTTCGGAAACATTTTCTCTGGTAGCTGATCCATTCTCCAATTGCTGCATCCTGATATATCAAATTCCTCGGAATGTCAATATTTCCATTTTCGATATAATATCTTTTACAGTACTCATACCAAATATTCCATTCTGTCCGTACGCTTATTTTCCAGATCATCCCAATCTGGTCCAGCAGATATATTTTGTGGGCATCTATCCTGTAAACCCCTTTTTCATGATACGCCGCCCGCTGCCGTTCAATCCACCGCCCTAATAAATATCCATTTTCCGTCCTGTACTTCACAGGGATTTTCAGGTTTCCATTCTTCAGATAATATTCTTTTGCAAACTGATACCACCCAGTCCATTCTAAACGGGTATAGTGCCGCTTTACTCTATGCTCCATTGTATATCACTCCCTCTCCTTCATATTGTAAATCTGTTACAACAGGGGATCTGTTTATCAGATGTATTTCAAATCCTTTATACGCAAAAGAGCCTTAAATCTGTATTACCTACAGGCTTAAAGCTCTCGTTACTTTTCACAATCCAGCTCTATACCAGATAGATTTTTTTCCTTTTTCTTCCATTATATCAGCGTAGTTTTGTCGTTCTTCCACAATCCGTGAAGATTGCAGTATGCATAGGCACTTATAATGCTTTCATTCTCGGCAAGTGCAAAGGCAGCTGTAGGTTCATCAAGCGGTGCCAGGACTTTGCGATACACTCCTTTTGTAGTACGTATACAAATCCACCCTATGTAATGCTGTTCCGTCATGGGATGCGGCGCGGCACCAACATTGACAATCACTTGTGATCCGTATACAATGATTTCCGGAACATGTTTTTCATTTGCTGCTTCTGTGCTGTTTGGTACTAATTCCTCCATTTTATCTTCGCAGCAAACAAGAACACCCCCGCCTTTTTGGATTAACTCCACAATGTTGCCACAATGTTTACAAATATAAAATTTTTGCTCCATACCTTTTCTCCTTTGTTATTTTGTTTATAGGAAAAGACTCTTTTATTGAGTCATCATACCGTTTTAAACTGCTTAGTGCTTGAAATTAAATATAAATATATCTGCATAAATTGACAAAAAAGGAAAAAATATTACAATTTATTTATTTTTTTAGCAAGAAATAAAATTTAAATGAGTTTATAATGAAATTTATTGATTTAAATATATTATCAAATATGAGGTGCCGCACAATGGTAGGTATATTATTAAATGAACTTGTAACTATCGCAAAAACTTCAAAAACAGACTTTGCACTGCATATGAATATGACTCCCAGTGGACTTAGCAAAATTTTAACCGGAAAAAGATTACCCATGCTAAAAGAAAAATGGGAATTCTGTAATCAGGCAGCAAACTATTTCTCACAGCATATTTATGCAAGAAATTGTTATCTGAAATTACAGCGTATTTTTCCGATCATCTATGATTTTGATTCACAGCGTGAGCTTGAGGAGTTTATACGTTCATCTGTGGAATACGCTTTGAATCGTGATTTTGCATGTGAAAATAAAGTCCCCACAGATTATTATGAAAAAGGCCCTTACTATATGGGGGATAAAATGATTTTAAATATTTTGTGCATTATGATTTCCGATGTAATCGTAAATAGTGCTGAAAATGAATCATTTGTATTCTACAGTTCCTTTTTCAATTATGATATTTATTATGATGAAATATTCAAAAGAATTAAAGCCACCTGTCCAGACAAAATGCGAAGTGTAATTATAAATTATCTGGTTAATTTATCTCAGTTTGATACCCTTACGGTAAATCAATTCGATATTCTTGGCAATATTACACGGTTACAGGAATATTCCCAGATGAATCTTTGGGAGATGAATAACCAGATAAGCCATCCTTTTATTCTTTTAAAAGGAAAATTTCTGGTGTATTTTACTACACAGATAGATGGAACTATTTTTATGCAGTTAATTCAGTATAAAAGCTATTTAACAATATTTCTCAATACTTTGTTAAATGGAAATATAAATAAATTAAGTTATACTACAAAGGAAGCAATTGCATATTTAGACAAGCATCCTTCCTTTGTGGATGAATTGACAGACAGCGGCATTGATGCAGTATATAACTTTCTTTCCATGGGCTATTTAATTAAAGATGACGATATTAAGCGCAAAGAAAATAAAGTGATTTTAAATAAACAGATGCAAAAATTGTTCAAAAGAATTCTGTCTGACGACTCTGCCTTTTATGTTTCTAATTACGCAATGACCGGCTTTTATACAAAAGGCAAAATTATCGTTCCTCTGTCCGGTGAAATAAAAATCCCAGCGGAAACCCGTATCTCCTTCCTGAAAAGATTTAATAAATATGTGACTCGAAATGACAAGAAAAAATTAAAAATTATTACCAATGATTTTCCACCGGTTACTATACTTTTTTCCGGTAAGTTTACTATTATTTATACTTATAACAGCACAGACAAACTGGAAAAATTACATGTTTTCAAGACCCGGAAAATGTATGATATTATAAATAATCAAATTCAGGAGAAGATCAAGAACATGATAGATTTAAGTTACGAATTGTGGGATGCTTATATTAATGATCTTACGAAATAGTAATCACATTTATACGGACATAGTAAGGGAATTTAAACGGCATGACAAAAAGCATTGACCCTCAGCGCTTTTTGCCATGCCGTTTTTAGCGATCCATTCAGATAAATTATTACTTCTTATTAGGCTGTCGCAATAACATCCACTTATGCTATAATAATTTACAGAAAGGAAGGAGCAGAAAATGAACGATATATCCCCTTTAGAAAAAGCCGTCAGCTATATTGAAACCCATTTAGAGGAAAACATCGGACTAAATGATGTCGCCAT
The DNA here is from genome assembly GCF_001029355.1 of Robinsoniella sp. RHS. Classification (NCBI taxonomy): domain Bacteria; kingdom Bacillati; phylum Bacillota; class Clostridia; order Lachnospirales; family Lachnospiraceae; genus Robinsoniella; species Robinsoniella sp. RHS. The sequence continues at coordinate 83,594 of NZ_JNGB01000032.1, read as the reverse complement.
GGAAACCGGTTATTCCTATTATCACATGACCCGCCTGTTTGCCTCCGCCTTAGGGGAACCCGTTGGCAGCTACATCCATAAACGTAAACTCTACAATGCATCCAGGAAACTTCTGTATACCGATATGCGGGTAATTGATATTGCGTTGGAAAGTGGATTTGAATCCTCCGAGGCATTTAGCCGCGCTTTTAAATCCATATTTGGAAGCAGCCCCACAGTTTACCGTAAGAATGGGCTGGATTTGGTAATAAAAGCAAAAAAGGAATTAGATAAGAAAAGCCTGAGACACATTACCGGAAACATTACATTAGAACCGGTAATTGTGGAAATGGAGGAGGTGAAACTGGCTGGAATCCGTGGAACGACAACCCTCGCCGATAATCGCCTGCCTGATCTGTGGGAACAATATCTGCAGCTTCGTGAAAAATATTCTGCCGGGAATGCAGATGGTTTCAGTGTATGTGAAACAGACAGGGCTGTTTATGACGAAGCAGGTGATGTGTCATTCTCCGTGATGATCGGCTCGCCGGCTGATAGCTTTTCTTATATACCGGACATTTTAATACAAAAAACAGTTGCAGCCGGAAAATATGCCGTATTCACGCACCGTGGGGAACTTGGCACTCTGGAGCAGACTTATGATTATATTTTCGGTACCTGGCTGCTTTCAGGAAAAGGATTGTTGGATGAACGGGAAGATTTTGAGGTATACCGTAGTAAAATAACTGCTTTTGATGACCCGGAAAATATGGTGGAAATCTATATTCCCATAAAATAAAAATAAGCAGGACCATAAAGGCTGCTTATTTTACAAATTGGTCAATGGCTTTATTTAATTCTTCAATGGCTTCCATATTTCCGGTTTCAATAGAATCAATCAGACAATGGGAAAGGTGATCCTTCAAAACTACTTTTCCTGTGTTATTGATAGCCGCTTTCACTGCTGATAATTGTATTAAAACCTCACTGCAGTCACGCCCTTCCTCAACCATCACCTTGATAGACTTCAAGTGCCCGATAGCACGGGACAGACGATTCAAAACTGCTTTTGTATTCTCATGGGGATGTGTATGATGCGGGTGTGGATGCATATAATCTGTATTTTTTTCCATATCGGCTCCCTGTTTCATTTGTATAGTTAAAAGTATAAACGAAAAATGAGCAGCATACAAGCCGCCCATGGGGATATATTTTTCAAATAATATCCCCCCACAAGGCTTGTAAAGGAATATCTGTCTTGATACACTTAGTCTATACAAAATGGAGGTATTTGCATGAAGGTAAGTATTGTACTATATGATGATTTTGAAACATTGGATGCGTTTGGTCCTGCTGAATTATTTGGAAAGATACCAGAAGAATTTCATATCGAATACGTGTCTCTGACCGGTAAAATCGTAAACAGCGCACAGGGTGTTAAAGTGTGGACAGAACCGCTGGTTCCGGACGAAATAGGAAATGCCATATTAATCCCTGGCGGTTCGGGTGCCAGAAGGCTCTTAGAGGACTTCGATTCCCTGGAGATTTTGAAAGAAGCTATTGAAAAAAGTTCCTACTGCCTGACTATTTCTACCGGATCTGCCCTGCTTGCAAAAACAGGAAAAGCATTCCGCCGGAGGATGGCTCAGTACGAAAAAAACATATTCTGGGCACTGCATACTATGAATGGGGTACACTGGATTGAAGGTGCAAAATGGGCTGCTGACGGGAAATATTATTCTTCCTCGGGAAGTATGGCGGGAATGGATATGACACTGGGATTTATTGCGGATATTCTGGATATTGATGTGGCGGTTAAGATAGCGGATGATATTGGGTACAAATGGGATCCGGATGATGAATGTGTCTATATTTAAACCGCGAAAAATCTAATCCTGAGGTAAGCTTTGTATTCCGCAAGTTATATACAGTTTTTTGCTGCATAAACTTGCGGAAACTAAAATGAATATCCGGAACTCTCTAGATTTTTAGCTATACTATTTTGTAATCAGCACGGTAATAATCTCATTCGCACCCAGGCTGAATACGGCTTCCCCGTCATTTACGGGTACCGGTGTCTGGATTTCCTCTTTTATATCTGTAATATAAGCCTTGTTGAAAAGCTGATGAAGCTTTAAGGCAGTCTCAGTTTTCTGTCCGCAGCATTCCATTATCCTGACTACAATAGCATCCCTGTTAAATGCAGGTTTCACACAGGATATCCAGATATTTTTGTTATCACATTGAAGCAATGGACTTTCGTTATTACTGTTATCGTAATTGCAGCAGGCTGCAATCGGCGGCTGATTGAAGGAAGCCGCGTCCCTGGTAAGTTCTGCCTTATCCGTTAATCCATAGTATGGCTTTAAGGCATAACAAGTACTGGTCATACCTTCATCTGGCCTTGCACTCGGAGAATAGGAACCCCGGACCATAGTCATAGACAGTGTTGATCCCTGTGCCGAGAATCCGAATTTGCAGTTATTGAACATTGCAAGTGTTCTTTCTTCACCGGAAACGGCTGTATAGCGGTAAGAAGGAAGTTCCGTATTATGCCGGCCTCTGGTAATACTTCCAAAAGGCGTTTCATAGATAAAATCAGGCTTTTGAATGTCGCTGGTAATTCCAACTTTTAATGTTGGAACACCGATCACATCGCTGCCAAATTCCTGCCAGTCAACATCTGCTTTAAAATCAATTCTGTCGAACCGGGTATATAAAGTTATGTATTGCTCAATCGTGGTTTTGTTATAGGTATGCAATATTTTAATTGTCGTAAATACTGGTCCCTTTGCAGCAATTGATATCTCAGGAATTCCTATGATATTTTCATATTTATATTCATTTCCCAGAATCCATGCGGACATAATACGGGGCTGCTCAAAAGAAATTTTCAAGAGATTGGAACTTTTATGTGCACAGAATGAACCGGCATCTTCAGCATAGGGCTGCATCTCTTCTAGTACATGCTTCTTTTCCTTTTTATCATACAGTTTCATAATTGTTCCGGTAAGCGTGCTGAGTTCCATCACATACCGCTCTGTCTCCGCCCGTAAAAAGCCGCCGGATTTGGGAGTTCCGGTTTTTTCAATTCGAACGCTGGTTCCCGGTATCTTTTCATTTGTTATCAGATATTTTGTAACTGACAGCGGAAGGAGATCCCGCGCTGTAAAATGCAGCTTCCCATCTTCGATCTGATAAGGAATCAAACAGCCGTCTGCATCTTTTAAGGTTCCAGCCGGAGGGATATTTGACGGTGCATCCACTCTTACCACCTCACTCCGCGTTTGAGCAAGCTGGTTATAAACACTGATTACCTGATCCGATTCATTGGTATGGAACATGCCATTTACCGTTTTTTCGGCTCTGTCCACTATACTTTTCCCCAAAGCATAGTCATACTCGTCCTGTGCATGATTCCCGCATCCGCATATAATATCATGAAATCCCAAGAACCCCAAATCTTTCCACGCTTCTGTAAGTTCCCCCATATAATGTATCTGATCCTGACAGGTACTCTGATATGCAAGTACCGATTCTGCATTCAGCAGTCCTGCCTCCCCGTCTCTGGCATACTTTTTAATCTTTGTCTTTGTTGTGTAGCATCCTGCGAATATCGGGTTCTGCTCATCCTTAACAACAGGAAAATCCTTTTTTAATGTCAAGACTTCATCAAAGAAATCGCATACTTTGGAAAATACAAACCTGGGCAGTCCCGGTTTTTGATCCAGATATCGTTTAACCTTAATGTCATATTTTGTCGGTCCTCCCCCATGGTCCCCCACACCAAACACAAACATGGAACTTTTTAGCCCATAATGATCAAATAAACTGTGAACAACCGGCATGACATTCTGGGGGCGGATCATATTATTATACGGTCCAAATGCAAAATCCAGTATCCGGGAGCCATCGGTTCCTTCCCACCAGGTAAGTCCCGCACCCCTGGGACATCTGAAATGATAATAATATTCCACCCCTGCTTTGGCAAGTATATTTGGTGTGGATGCCGGATGGCCAAAAGTGTCCGGTTCCCAGACAACTCTTGAAGGTATTGTCTTTAATACCTCTTTTGCATAATCAGAAGCATGATACAGATTACGTGCCATGGTCTCCCCGCCAGTCATATTTAAGTCATTCTCAGACCAGGTAGCTGCCGTCACTTCCCATGTGCCTTCCTGAATCTTTTTCAGAACCCTTTCAAACGTTGCAGGATCTTTTTTCTGCACAATGTCATATACACAAGACTGGCTCTGAGAAAATCTCAAATCCGGATTTTCATCCATAATATTGCAGATTGTCCTGAAATCCCTGATACAGATATCTTCGGTATCCTGATAATCCCAAAGCCAGTTCATATCAATATGGGCATGGGCAATCATATGTACTTTAAACTCTTTTGCAAATACGTCGGTGTTCTTCAGCACTTTATCAATCAGTTCAAGCTGTTTCCGGATTTCCACCCAATTCCGGTTCCGTACAGTATCCGTATCCAGTTTCCTTTCCAGGATATCCAGGTATTTATTTATCTCAGAACCATGCAGTAATGCAAGTTTTTGAGTAAACAACAGTTGTTCAACAGCAGTCATCAATTCCAGCATCTGTTTCTCCAGAATATCGCAATTGATATAGATCCCCAGATAAGCATCCCCCCCTGTTTCCGGCGTCTTCAATACCAGTAAATATTTCTGGCCTTTTTTATGATTTTCATTTATACATAGTTCACAGTGGCGGGTATCCCCCCAGTATTTAAAATCTGCAATCTTTACTCCGTCTAAAAAAACCTGAACCGGTGCAAGTATAGTCATGGTAATCGATATTTTTGCATTATCAGTGCATATCCCCTCCACGGTAGATGGGTAAGTGATTTGTTTCCTTAAAGCTGCTTCCCCATATGACATATTCCAGTCACGGGTTTCTATCCCTGCTTCTCCTTGAACACTCCCTCCGGAGCCAGTGTTGATTCCATTGATGGGCACACTTTTTCCCATCACCTTCTCCCAGGCAGAATCGTCAAAATTAACCATTTCACAATCCTCCACATTACCCTGGGCAAACGTACAAATCCCGATCTGCCCTGCTTCTGATATTTTACTGGTCAATTCTTTCACTTCATCGATCCATTTGTCAATATTATTCATATCCCTACCCAATCCTTTCCGGTTTGGGCTTATTTCAATTTTGGAATAAGCCCAAATCAGTTATCTGTATTCACACTTTTATTGTGACATAATTTATTTCTGGCCGTATGATTCTATAACCTTTTGTCTCTCTGCATATTCTTTCTGATACTCTTCTAAGTTCTCATTTGTCACCAGTGAAATTCTGGTAGCAACTATTTTTTCTTCTGCAGTTTTTCCTTCCGCACCAGCTATACACAGTTCCATTCCTTTTTTCCCGATATCGATGCCATCCTGTACTACCATGCCTTTAAACTGTTTTCCTCTTTGCAGGGCTGCAATTAATTCCGGATCATCATCGACGGCAATTACCAGATAATCCGTTCTGTTTGCGGATTCCGTAACAGCATTTGCACCAACGCCAGTCGTAGCATTGGCCGCAAATAATAAATCAAATGAGCCTTCAGGATATGTCTGGATCAAATCATCCATTAAAGCCTGGGCACTTTCCGGTGTCAGTTCAAGTACATTTTTTTCAATAATTTCAATTTCAGGATATTGGGATAATTCCTCTTTAAAACCACTGACTCTTTCTGCCATACTCGTTACCTGCGGATAATTAATTACGATAGTCTTTCCCTTTTCCGATCCATTTTTTTCTTTTAACAGCTTTGCAGCGTATTCACCTGCCATTTTACCAATCTCTTTGCTGTCCGATGCTGCGTGGGCAAATACATCCCCACCATTGGATTTTGTATCTACTGTGATCACCGGTATTCCTGCTTTATTTGCTTCTTCCACTACAGGAACAATTGCATCACCATCAACCGCGTTGACAAATAATGCCTTCATTTTTCCGCTGCTGATTAAATCCTCCAGTCCCTGCTGCTGTGTTGCAGCATCCCAGTTTGCATCCACAGCCGATACGGTATAGCCTGCTTCTTCTGCAGTATACATTGCACTTTTCATAATATCCTGCATAAAAGGATGATTAAATGCCATAAGCGACATACCGATTACCTTATCATCCGATGCTTCTTTTGACTGCCCGGTTCCCGGTTCTGTTTCCGTTTTTTCTTCTGCTGCTTTTTCCTGGACTGCCTTTGTTTCCGATGAGGTATTATTTTCACCGCATCCTGCCAATAAGGATGCTCCCATAATACCTGCTGCTAAAACCACCAATAATTTTTTCTTCATTTTCATACCCTTCCTTTTCCATTACTTTTTCTTTGTACTATACAAACTGATCGCGACAATCAGAATGATACCTTTGAGTATCTGCTGCCAAAAAGATGAAATACCTATGATATTAAAACCATTCCCTAAAAATGTCAGGAAAACACATCCCAGCAGTGTACCCAGCATATAACCTCTGCCACCTGTAATTGCAGTCCCTCCCAAAACTACCGCAGTAATTGCATCCATCTCTAATCCTTCTGCCAGAGTAGGCTGTCCGGATCCCAGTCTCATGGTAAGCAATATTCCTGTAATAGCTGCACAAAGGCCGCTGATTGAGTATACAATCAATTTTATTTTATTGACATTAATTCCAGAAAGCCTCGTACATTCCTCATTTCCGCCAATGGCATAGATATATCTCCCAAACCTTGTACAGGCAAGTACAATCCACGCAATTGCCAAAACTACAGCCATCACGATTACCGGAATCGGAATTGCACCTAAATATCCTCTGCCCAAGTCCAATGCCTGATTTGGTAATTTTGAAATTGGTGAACCGTCTGTATAAACCAGTGCGATACCTCTAACTGTACTCATCATAGCCAGTGTCACAATAAATGGCGGCAGTTTAATCCTGGTAATAATAATCCCATTTATAAGCCCGATAAAAGTACCTGCCAAAAGTGCCAGCAGAATAGCTGCAACGACCGGGATCGGCTGCATGCCGTTTTTTCCGGTCATCAGGCCTGCTGCAAGCAGTCCTGACAAACAGGCAGCGGAACCCACAGAAAGATCCATGCCGCCCAGAATAAATACAAATGTCATACCAATAGACACAATAATACTAGTTGATGTCTGCCGAAATACATTGATAATATTATTAAAAGTAAAAAATGAATTTGAAACAAATGAAAATACAATCAGAAGCAATAACAGCGCAATGAGAATACTAAATTGCGGAAACCTGCTTACTCTCTCCCATACAAGCTTTTTGCCTGCCGGTACCTTTTTATAATCCATATCAATTCCCTCCTGTTGTCGTTATACTGCATATGACATCACTTTTTCCTGTGTTGCCAGACCTGCATCTAATATTACTTTCTGCTGACCCTCATGCATCACCAGCACCCGGTCGGACATCCCAAGAACTTCCGTCATTTCAGATGAAATCAGGATAATGCTAAGTCCTTCTCCCGCCAGTTTTGATATCAGCTTATGAATCTCCTCTTTCGCTCCGATATCTACCCCTCTGGTCGGCTCATCCAGAATCAGGACATCTAACTCCCTGGAAAGCCATTTTGCAAGAACTACTTTTTGCTGGTTTCCTCCTGAAAGATTTCCCGCTTCCTGAAAAATAGAGGGGGTTTTTATTTTAAGTTTTTCAACCATTCTGTTGGCAAGTTCTCTTTCTTTCCGGCGATCCAAAAAACCCTTTGGGGCTGTTTGATCCATATTGGTTAAGGATATATTATTGCTGATGCGGGCGTTCAGATCAAGTCCCAGAACTTTCCTGTCTTCCGGCACATATGCAATTTTATATTTTATTGCATCACCAGGATTTCGTATTTTAATTTCTTTCCCATTCAAATACACCCTGCCGTCTGTAATGGGAAGCGCACCGAAAATCCCCATCGCCATCTCCGTTCTTCCTGCCCCCACCAGTCCGGAAACTCCTAAAATTTCACCTTTTCTCAAATCAAAATTAATATTTTCGAATACTCCTTTTTTTGACAGTCCTTCCACTTTTAAAACAGTTTCCCCTAATTTTGTTTTTTCTTTAGGAAACGGTTTTGAAATTTTCCTACCAACCATGGCACAGATCACTTCTTCTGGTTTCATGTCCTTTAGGGACCATTCACCTGCCAGTTCTCCATCCCGCATAATCGTAATATAATCACCGATCTCAAATACTTCTTCCATGCGGTGTGATATGTAGATAATGGTGATTCCCTGTTCATTCAGTTTTTTAATAATCTTAAATAGTAAACGTACTTCAGGTGCAGTAAGTGAAGATGTAGGTTCATCCATTATAATTATTCTGGCATCCAGGGAAAGCGCTTTAACAATTTCCAGCATTTGCTGATTTGCGACACTCAGTTGACTGACCACTGCCTTAGGATCAATATTTACCCCATATTCTTCCATCAAAAGACGGGTTTTTGACAATAATGCTCTTTTGTCTAAAAATAAACTTTTTGTTATTTCCCGTCCGATAAAGATATTTTCTTCTACCGTCATATCCATAATAAGATTTAATTCCTGGTATATCATGGCAATATGATGTTTGATTGCGTCACTGGGACTCTCAATAGAAACTTTTTCCCCAGCAATCAAAATCTCACCACTGTCTTTTTTATGTGCGCCCACTAAAACACGCATTAATGTTGATTTTCCTGCCCCGTTTTCTCCCATCAGGACATTCACTTTGCCTGCCTTTGCATGAAATGTTACTCCCTTCAGTGCATGGACACCTTTAAAACTTTTACTTATGTTTGACATCTGCAATACATTTTCAACCATCCCTATACCCTTTCTGCCATCTGGATTCTCCAGTTATTCCGACTTGATCTGTTGCTTTTCTATATGAAAAGTGTATCATTTTAATCCTCTGGCAGGTAGGGGTGTATCCTCCTTTTTAAGGGGTGATTCTTACGGTTTTAAATAGAATTTTGTTCCCCGGAATGAGATTGAAACAACAAAAATTCATCACTCCTGCAATCTTTTATCATCTTAGCATCTTTCATAATCAATACCCGGTCCGCAACATCCATCAATTCTGATATGCTGACGGTTAAAATTACAATCGTGATTCCCTTATTCTTCAATTTTTGAATCAGCCCCAGAATATGGCGCCGCAGATACATATCAGCCTGGGCTAGAGGCTGTATGCAAAATAGGATTTTGGGATGATAGAGATGGTATCGGAAATATACAATATTATACAAAGAAGACAGTTCCAGCTCTGAAATATTTTTCGTATGTATTTCCGGTCCAATGAATGGCTCATATTCGTTTATTACGCTTTTTAACAGCTTTTTTCTGGAAATGCTTTTTTTTATTTTAACGTCAGTAAAAAAACAGATATTTTCTGCATAACTGAAGTTTTCAAATATTTGACCGGGAATGGGATCTGCCGGAATAATTCCAATATTTTGTGCGGACTCTTTTCCTCCTTCACATAAAACAGCCCCCTGTAACGGGCTTTTTTCACCCAATATCAGTGCAATTATTTCTTGTAAACCAGAATTATTCATATCTAAAATAACAGTACATTCCCCTTTGTTTATGGAAAAAGACAAGTTCTCAATATAGTCTGTACTGACATTTTCAAACTGAAAAATAGAACTTCCTGCTTCCGGACTCTCCATCATGGTTAGGGAATCAAAAGAAATAATATATGGGCTGATATGCCCGGCACTCATCTCCTTTTTAGGCAGAATTTTTATAATTTTGCCTGAATCCAGGATGGCAATTCTGTGACAGGCTTGAATAAGTTCCTTATAATCACAACTGATATAGAGAAATGCAATTCCTTCCTTTCGGAAAAACTGAACAATATCCAGAAATTTTCTTAACTCCACCGTGCTGAAAAAGCTGCTTAAATTGTTAAGGATGATTAACTCAGAGCCAGCCGTTACGGCCCGCAGCAATTCCACCGTACACCGCTCTAAGGATGAAAGTCCTTTGACCTGCCGCCCCGGCTTCATTTCTATATTGATCTCTTCCAGTAATTTTTGCACCTGGAGATTCAGTACGCTGCGTTTAATAAACCACTTCTTAAACCCCCGGCGCAAAACAAAAATATTATCTGATATGGTCAGATTGTTAACCAATCTGCTCCCTGCCCCTATTAAGGAGACCCGGTTTCTGGTCATATCACTATGGGCATAGCTATTTACCAGAAGATCATCAAAGTAAATTCTACCGTATTGGATAGGCAGATTCTGGCTGATTAACGAAACCAGCTGATGCTCCCCCTGGGAATTTAAAGTCAAAAGGCCCATGATTTCGTCCTTAAATATATGAAAATTAATATTGTTCAGATAGGTAATCCCTTCAATTTGTCTTGTAACGTTTTCCATTCTCAGGATTTCTTTTTTCATTAGCTATTCCTTTACAATGGGAAGTGTAATTTCCACATCCGTTCCCACATTTTGTTTACTATAGATATAAATACCGTATTCTTCACCAAATAATATTTTGATACGATTATTCACGTTTTCGACTGCAATACTGCCGCCTTTTTTATCTTGATGAAATGTAGTAATGGAAGCAGTCTTTAATTTTTCATTCAGACCATCTACTACAGTTTCATTCATTCCCAGTCCATTATCAGAAATTGTGATAATACACCGGGAAGCCGTATTCTCTATTTTTACACATAAAATTCCATCCCCGATCTTACGTTCTATCCCATGATAAATTGCATTTTCTACTATGGGCTGCAGTATGAGCTTTGGCAGCCTGCATTTTAAGATTTCCCGTTCTTCCTCCGCGTCAATCTCCACATGGTATTTAAGCCTTTTACCAAACCGGAACTGCTGTATAATATAATAATTTTCAATATTGGCAAGTTCGTCCTCTAAAGTCACCAAGTGCTCTACGTTTGAGATGGTATAGCGAAAAAAGGTCGCCAGTGCCTCCGTCATCTCTGCAACCGAATCGATACCTGCATATAATGCCTCACTTCTTATCCCTTCCAGGGTATTGTATAAAAAATGGGGATTGATCTGATTTTGCAGTGCCAGGTACTCTGCCTGCTTTTTCGTCAAACTTATCAACTCTTTCATATCCAGTAATTCCCTGAATTTATTTGTGGCGGCTTCCATCTGGGGAGACAGAGGCACTCTTAGTTCAAATAACCCCTGCAGCAAATATCCCTCTGAAAATAACCTGCACACCTTTTCCGTATCCCGGTAAGGCTTATATAAAAATTGATATCCGAAATAAATAATTGCCCCAAACAGGCCATACAGACCAATCAATAACAGAATATAGAACATGCCCTCTTGCCGGAAAATTGTAAGCATAATAAGCATAATCAGTGAAAACCCTCCCAGCAGGAACATTATGACTGCACTCCGTATCATAATATAATTAGTTTTTCTTCTTTTTGCACCACTCCCTTTATCATTACCCATACGGATATCCTCCTATATCTGCAAGCATTACGAATATAATTTTCGGTATTCATTCGGTTTTAATCCAGTATGCTTTTTAAAGTTTTTCGTAAAATATTTCACATCACTGTACCCCACCTGTTCACATATAACTGCAACATTCAAATTTGTTTTCTTTAGAATATCTTTTGCTGCTGTCATCCTGATCTTAGATAGATATTCCAGAAAAGTACTACCGGTTTCTTTTTTAAAAAGAGAACTAAAATAGGTTGCACTAAAGCCTGCTGCATAACTGACCTCTTCGATTGTGACAGCGTTCATGTAATGATCCTGTATATATAACTTAGCAGTTCTTATAGGCCTGCTATCCTCCTGCTTTTTATCTTCAGCAATTAATTGCAGTCCGTCAGCTATTGCTTCCCCCAGAAAGGAAAACAGCTGCTCTCCGCTGCTGCAATCAGCAGCCTGCTGCCGAAACCGGTTTATACTTGAATAGGCCTCTTTCACAACGATCTGATTATTCCGCATACAAGATATAAAGATATTGCACACCTCCTCTGCCGCTTGTATTACATCATGTCCCGTTATATCAGACTGGCTAAATATATTCTCTTTTAAAATTTCTACGGACGATTTAGCCAATTCAGCATCCATCCGCTCGAAAGCATCCGTCAAAGATTTATTAAAGGCAAAGAACATTGGGTTTGCTGAAATATTTTTAGTTTCAGATGAAACCTCCTCTATGATTTTGCCGGTGCCCGCTATCAACCGCTGCTCCAGTGCCAGTTCCGCTGCTCTGGATGACTGATGCAGTTTTTGTATTTTTTCCACCGCTGTACCAATTCCTATTGTAAATTTCACCTGTTCAAATAAAGCTTCCTGAAGGGTTATTTCATCCAGTAACGCTTTGATTTGTTTTCGGATAATCTTTTTATTTTCCTCCTTATAATTTAACAGGCAGTATTCAGCCCCTGCTATAAAGTAACATTCTATCTCCCAGCATAGTTCTTTAATCCGGTTCAATGCGGCATTAGCAACTTTATCTCCCAGATACTCAATACTTGCTTTACTTAAATCACCACTGTGATCAATTTTTATTATAATAACCTGAAAACAGCCCTCCTGAAATTGAAACTGATATCTATTATTTATATCTTCTAAATAGAATTTCTCTTCTTCCGTCTGCTGCATCAGTAAATCTATAAAAATACTGGAACGGATCTTCTGAATACTCTGTTCCAGCAGCCGCTTTATTTTTTCCTCCCTGGAGCTGTTTTCATTTTTCTTACGATATTTTTCTCGCATTTTATTCAGAGTCTGCATCAGTTCTTCTTTTTTAATAGGTTTTAACAGATAATCATTGACCCCATATTTAATGGCACTTTGCGCATAGTCAAAATGTCGATAACCACTGATAATGATAAATTCTACAAATTCATTAAGCTCTTTTGATTTTTGTATCAGCTCTAAACCATCACATCCAGGCATTCGGATATCCGTAATTACAATATCGGGATTAAAAACTTTTATTTGTTCCAACGCCTCCATCCCGTTATAAGCTATCGACGTTACTTCCATTTCCAATGAAGTCCAATCAATTAGTTTATAAATCAATCGGCACACCTTTTCTTCATCATCCGCAATCATTACCTTGATCATAAACTTTCCTCCACCATTTTACAAAAAATACTCTTTTGTCACCTTCTGTTTCTATTTTACTTTAAATCTTTTGTCACCACCAGACATTTTATCCTGTATTCTGTGGAATTTAATGGTAATTTCAGCAAAATAACCACATTATTTTATATTGCCCAAATATATTTCGACTATATTCTACAATATTCGTATCTAAAATAATAGTATTTTTTTATTTTTCACAAAATATTGGGAAATAATTAAAGTGCACCCTCAAGAAGCATCTAGAATTCCCGCTTGACATATACTATTTAATATGCAACAATAGTTATGCAACATATGTTATTTAATAATTTTATATAAGAAAGTGAATTGGACTATGCCGCCGAAAGCAAAAATAACGAAAGAAATGATTTTAAATATTGTTCTGGAAATTACAAGAGAGTCGGGATTTGAAACTGTAAATGCAAGGAGTATTGCAAATAAACTGCAATGTTCTACAAGACCTATTTTTACCTGTTATGAAAACATGGATCAATTAAAAACGGATTTCCTTGCCTCTGCATATGAATACTATGAACAGTATGTTATCCATTATGGTAATTCTGAAAAAATCAGTCCCCATTTAATTCTTCCTCTTTCCTACATTGAATTTGCCCAGGAAGAAACACATTTATTTAAGTTGTTATTTATCAACGATATGGATTTGAAAATGGCAGAGGCAAAGGATTTTTATAAAGAAATTGATAATGAAAATAAAGCAAGATCTTTTTCGGAAGCCATTGGAGTCGAGTTAGAATGCGCAAAAGTAATATTTTTGGATTTATTCCTATATACTCATGGTATTGCAGTCCTAACCGCGACGAAAAAAATAGAATTGGATAGAAATAGTGCTGAAAAAATGGTGGTAAATTTATTGTCTGCTCTTATAAGACAGGAAAAACCAGATTGGAATTTATCTATTTGAGATTCACCTTGTCAATACAGCATGTGTTATCAGACTGCAAAACAAATGGGAATTAATTATTTAAGATTTTACGATTGCCAATATCGACTGTGATATCAGAATCCAGAAACAAATGGGCTTTAATTATTTTAATTTACGATTGCCAATATTATCTGTGATATCAGAATCCAGAAACAAATGGGCTTTATCTATTAGCTTGACTTGAAAGAAAGGATACCATATGAAAACAAACCAGTACCTAACCGAATTTTACAATAATTATGATGAAGACAGCCGGCTGGCGTTAAAGCATGGGTCGGTTGAATTCCTCACTACGATGCATTATATCGAAAAATACATAAGACCCGGTAACCGGGTGCTTGAAATCGGCGCTGCAACCGGCCGGTATTCCCACGCACTGGCACGTCAGGGTTATGCCGTAGACGCAGTGGAACTAATCCAGCATAACATAGACATTTTCCGTCAAAATACCCAGTCTGATGAGACTATCACCATTACGCAAGGTAATGCTCTGGATTTGTCTGCTTTTTCTGACAATCAATATAACATCACTCTGCTGTTAGGTCCTCTGTACCATCTTTACACCAAAGAAGACAAACAACAGGCCCTGCGCGAAGCAATCCGTGTGACAAAACCGGGCGGTGTGATTTTCGCCGCGTATGTCATATCTGACGGCTGTCTCCTTGACGAAGGGTTCAAACGCGGTAATATCAGTGTTGCCGGATATATTGAAAAGGGCTTGATTGATCCCAAAACATTTGCCGCAAAGTCCCAGCCAAAGGATTTATTTGAACTTGTCCGCAAAGAAAACATAGACGATTTGATGTCTGCATTTTCTGTGTCCCGGCTGCACTACGCAGCATCTGACGGCTGTGCCTTATTGATGCGGGAAGATGTAGATGCAATGGACGATGAAGCATTTGAATTGTTTTTGAATTATCACTTTGCCACCTGCGAGCGGGAAGATTTACTGGGTATTACAAGTCATGCTCTTGACATATTCAGAAAATAGTCTGTGCAGCCCGCTACATCTCGTAATTTCGCAACTTTTTCCTATATGGCTTACTATTACAAATAATTTTATGTGTCATTACTTGAAACAGGGACTCCCTGAAATACTTTACCATCAAGATTTACAAAAGAAGACTGCGGGCGGCGTTTTTGCGTGGATAGGCGGGGTGGAGGCATAGAAATTGCAAAAAATAATTATACTATAATAGACTGACCATAAGAATATGCTCGGGTAATTTTTTTGATTTTTCTGTTTAGATCAGATTGTTATATCGACATTTGCAGTTAACCCGACATATGGATAATCAAAACTATTAAAATACTCAAAATGTGCTTTTCTTTTGTATTCGTCCATATCCAGATATTTGTAGTCCATTGGAATCGCTCTTTCTAAATTTATTTTGGTAAAGAACAACTGCCGTAAAAATATTACTATAATTCAAAGAACTATAATCAATTATTTACGGCAGTTGGTAGAAACGCTTAATCATATTGCAGGTTTATTATGTTGTGGTTTAGCTGATTAAGGAACGCTTTGTAAATTGAGATGGTTCACGGAAAGATGGGAGTGGGAAACTTGTATCTTTCCGAGATTCAGGTTGTCGCCACAAAGCTGGTTTTCTCAGCAGAGTGTGTTTTCGGCAGTTCAGTGTGAAATGTGTGTAACTGTTTGCTGTCAATAATATTTTGCCGGAAAGCCGGACAAAGCAGACTTCTGTCACAATGCCTAATACTTTATTCGCGAGATGTTTTCTTCTTATTCATTTGTTCTAATTTATAGCTTTCCATTCGAGGTAGACTTTTTTTAATTATCATTTTACTTCTACAATTTTTCATACCGGATCCATGATTATCTACAAACCATCGATATCCTTCAAATTCTCCATTTATTTCGTCTCTCTGTCCTTCCACAAATGGATAGGACACAATCTTATCCTTTAGCGCATTAAAAGAAGTCATTAAAAAAAATGCATTTTTAATTTTTTCATCCTCAATAAAACCGACCTCTTTATATGTACCGATTTTATCTTCTGTATCATCTTTCTTATTTTGAAACAAGGAATTTTGAGTATATTCTATTTGATTATTATTAAAAGCTAAAGTTCTAATTTTTACATCCGTGACTTTACATTCAATGCTTCCAAATCCCAGAGGTTTCCCCATTCCTATTTTATATCCGTTCCCACCATCGGTCTTATCTTTCTTGCTGCCACAGTTTAATATCCATATCAATTGTCTCAATTGTTTATTAGATATCTGATCAAAATAGACCTTTCCTATAAATTCTACACCTTTTTTAACAGGTCGTATCGTACGATTCCTGCAAGATGATTTTATGTGTTTATGATCTTTGTCCTTGAACTTATTGCAGTCTAAATTCTGATGCCAATAAAACTTGCGACCATTTAATTTCAGTGTATATGCTGTATTTTTATCATTATAGAGTTTTAGTTCTTTTCCTTGATTCCCATACTGTAGATAATAATCATAAGTCCAAAAATCTATATTTTCATTCTTTAATCCAGGTTTTTGTAAATAAAATTCTGTATTAGAAGGTTTTGGCTGTCCCATCTCAGGAATGGTAACTATTTTTTCATAATAATTTTCATTATTTATCAAAATTTTACTTTGTGCATCTGTTACCCGAATTTTTGAGGCAATAGAGCAGTCATTGCTATCTCCCGTCATTCCAAACAAAGAACACGCCGGACATAATTTGTTTATGGAATTGCATTTATTAATTTCTTTTTTTTCCAGAATATTATAAATGGTGTTATAATATACTTCTCTTGTAATAGATGCACAGGATAAATATAATAATTTATTCTTCACAATTGAATAGTAGACAGGAAAATAACTACCTTTATCTCCTTTTTCAAATGCCTGTAAATTAACATAATATTGTTCATAGGGATTATTTGCGTTCGGTTGTTTCTGATATGTTTCAATTGCATTATGCAGCCTCTTAAGATGATTCTCATCTAGATTAGAGACTTTAATCTTCTTTGATACAAAGATATGCATATTATGCTTCTCATTTCTCGGATCTCCTAACTTGGGTCCTGGCTCTCCTTTTATTATATATCCTTCTTTCACATTCTTTTTTTCACCACGTGTATCATATCTATCTATAATTTTAACTACTTTCCCTTTGCCCTTCTTTCTTCCATGACATTCTGCCGATACCCGCTGCCCTTCTTTGTATCTTTCATTTTCATATTCTTTTTGTTTATAATCTTTCCCCTTATAAGGATAATAGATATAATCTTCTGCCTCATAAAGTTGAAATTTATTATCATCTTTCTTGTACAGTAAACCGGCTTTAAATATTTCCGGCGTCCGCTTACTAATTAACTGATCTTCCATAGCATTATTAAAGCATGAACCTGTTAATGTTTCGTAAATACTTCTAAACACACCTCTAAGTTCACTCCCTGGTATCACAGGTCTTTGACATGTTTCTGCTGGGTTATCAGTTTCTATGTCTCGATATGAATAAAAATCATAAGAGATATGTTTCTCTGTTGTATCCATCTTATCCCTTTTTATATATTTTTCAAACGCGTGGTCATTTTCTGTATCTGGAATAAACAATGGTGACTTTGTTGTTATTTCATATTCAATCACACCCGAAATTAATTCTTCTTCCTCCGAATGAAACTCTGTCTTTTTCTCTGGCAACGGTATAAAATGATAAGGATTTATAAAATTTTCCATATCTCACATTCTCCTCTCCGAAAGATCTGAAATCACTCCTGCCAATCTATAATTATTAATTACAATCATATCATTCTCATCATATGTAATATAATTAACTACTTTTAACTTTTTACTGCTATTTTTCAAGAACATATTTTCTACTTTTACAAATTCTACTCCCTCATCATTCTGTTCTTGTATTATTGCTTCTATATACTTCTGTCTCTCTTCCGAAAACACTGCCCTATACTCTTTTTTCTCATTAAAAATATGTAGTTCCAGTAACTCTCCGTCCTCCCAGTCCTGAGGTTCTCTGAAATTATTTACTGTATCATCATATATTCTAAATAGAACTCCTTTTTTACAATATGCCAAAATGTACCCCGTTGATGGCGCGTTTTTAATTTTTTCTAACCCTAAATTTTTCAAGTTATAAATCAATATACTCTCCTCCTTTCTTGAACACATATTTGTTCCAATGACCGCATATAATCATCTGATTTCCCTTTAGATATATATATTTCTTTTTCACCTTTCTCCATTATTCCATGACCTATGGCAGTCTCTCCACCTACAGGAATGTAACCATTTTGAATATCCTTTACTATTAGAAGCAGCAATCCGACCACCCATTGGTACCCGTCCAGATCCTGCACTTTCAGATTTAAATACAGATTACCCCCTACGTACATCTGCTCTGTATATAATGCCCCTTGAACGGAAGCATTTGTAAACCGATCTATTTTATTTCTCGTTATTATCTTCTGTCTGCCATCCTGCAAACAGCTTTCACTAACGATAAGTTTGGATTCTTTCGCCTCTGCAGACCCTTCATTTATATTTCCAAACAAATATTCCAGCTTTTCTTGGATATTCCTAAGTCCTAGTTCCTTTAAGATACGCTCTGCACCGTTTCTGATCGCTCCACACCAACTCGTTCCCGGAATAACCGAAATATGATTACTTGTAATATGTTTATAATCAGGCGCATCTTTTTTCGCTTGATATTGCCGTATGCTAATTCCTCCTGTAAGTTTAAGAGGAACCTTCAATTCTATATATTTTCGTTTTATATTCGCATCTAAGATGCAATTGATTTCTTTTATTCCATATGATTCCCTATAACATTTTACATCTTTAGGATTAAATTCAATCCAGTCTGCTACAGAATGTTTTCCAACCACAAAATGATTGAACCAGACATTTAGCACTTTGACTTTCCCGTATCCACGGTTTTTCCGATGTCCAAATCGAATTTCTCCACTTACCAAACCAAATATTATTTTTTTAATTTCCTCTTTCAACTCACCTGTATTTAATGAATTTTTTTCCCTGAGAATAAACTCCAAATAAAGCATTCCCACCGCCCCGGTGTCTACCACTTCCATTTCATACTTTCTATTTGTAACTGCTATTTTATTTTTCAAAGATACCCCATCTCTAATTTGAGTAGAGACATCTTTTCCCTCTATGTTCTTTAAATATACATCTGATATAAAAATACTGCTCATCCTAGATTGCTCATTTTCGCTATATCCAAATAAATTTCTACTAACTTCTTCTTCCAGATAGCTTCTCATTACACCTGCTATTGTTGTTCCGGGAATAAAGGGCTTACCATCAAAATCACGTATAATATCATGATCCGTTAACAGCATTTCTCCACTTGCAACGCAAAGAGGAGACTCCAATTGTATTTGCATTGACAGATATATTCTGTCTGTAATGGTATTTTTCATAATTCTACTCCCCCTGCTGTTTTTTCTTCGATTCATTTAAATTTTTCAACTGCAACATAAACGCTTTGATATAACAATGATAGGCATCGTCTTCTGACATATTTATCTTAGAATATAGTTTTTCTATGCTAGTCCATTCTTCCGGCTTCTTGCACTTATAATCTTTCATACTATTTAACCAACTAATTGCAATATCTTTCTTATTCTCATCTTCCCAGGCCTCAACTTCTTCCAAAATTTCCTGTTTATGTGTATGCTCCTTTATAACAAGAAGCAACTTTGCAATAGCAGCATTAGAACTTTTCTTTTGTAAGCTTTTTTCATGTTCTTTCGTACAATTTATAGCTATTGTTTCTATTTTGATTTTAACTTGTCTCGTTAAAATATCTTTTATTAGCGAAGATTTCATCTGTTCTAAGTCTATTTTGAATAAATCGGAACCGCCGCTTTTTCTTTCCAAATCCTTTTTCACTTTCTGGTGATAATTTTCAGGAATATCATATGCCTCACACTCTCCAAATCCCTGACTTGTTCTTTCGCCTAAGAAATCGTTTTTTAGAATACCAATATCCACCGGTATATCTGTTTTGAATACAAAAACACTGCCTTTATCCACTACCTGTATCCATGGCTTGTCCATCTTCCATGTTGCATTATAGCCACCAATTGTTGTATAATTTACAAAAGATTTCTCAACCTTTATCGTTTGTGGATCAAGCTTTAATTTTCTAGCAACAGTAGCTTTTATTTCTGCTATACTAGTAGTATACATACCATCATCATTATATAAAATCAACGGTGCATTACATTTTAAAACAAACCGTTTGGACTCATGAAACACTGAAGGTCCTTCTATATTTTTATCAAAAGTTATTCTCACTTCTCCATACTCTGCGGTTCTATTGTTACCCATCCTGAAATAAGGCTTTCTTTCCATCATTTGCTTTACTTCCATAATCTGGCTATGACTTCCCCTCAAAAACCCACAAAACTTCTGTCCTTTACAAAGTGCAGATAATTGGTAAAGCTCTGCGCCATTCTCATTTAACCTCGTTCTCCCTACCCCTTTATCTTCAGACCTGGAATGGTGATATTTGATTTCACTTTCAGGAATCAGATACTTTATTCCTTCTTCATAAGAATGCATATACCCTCCTGCCATTGGCAAAACTTGAGCCGAATCCGACTGACTGTCCTCGTGAACTCTATCTTTTATAATGAAGTCAGGAAAATCATCTTTGTCATGATAATAAGATGCGGGAATGGGTGTATATCGTTCTTCATCTTCAGATAAATAGGCATTACTTATCTGAAAATTCCCCTTTTTCATGAATTGACCGTATGCGATGTTACCAAGCTGCCCCGCAATATACCCTAACAGCTTTCCACCCTCTATATAATCCTGATTATGTATGAGTCCGTTCCCACTTCCCCTGAATAATACAGGAGACTTTAATTCAATCCAATACTTCATTGTAACATTTTTATTTGAAACTGCTTCCTGTTCTATTATCTCTGGATTTCTATTATGAACTTCATATTTTTGCTTTTCGCAAGCTTGGGCTTCCGTTATCAAAGAGACTTTTATCTCACCCAGTCCTCTGGTTCTGTTATATCCCACATGTCTCCACACTTTACAGCATTTTTCCAGATCTTGTTCATTGTCTTTGGAACATTCTACTTTGGCAATGAATACAAGTCCTTTCTTTAGAACTCTAATTGATCTAAGTGAGTTATCTTCTGCCGCCCCATTTGCGTTAATAGCTGTTTGTGTCCTGATATAGGTGAAATGATCTAATACATTTTGTTCATGAATAATAGTTGGGCTGTCTGTATTCATTATTTTATTAATATCTTCCATATAGTCAGCTTCATCTATCAGTTTTCCATTTCCAAAAGAAACTCCGGCTATTATGCTGTCAGTTTTACCAAATAAGCAATCGATGTTTATCTTCTCTCCCATGTCATTCAATTCCATAGCAGTCTCTCTTAAACACCCCTTAATACGCTTTGCCGGAATGTAAGGCAATCCATAACTATCATAACAGATGTCGGTATCAATATAGCTGTTATATCGTTCCCCATCTGAAATACAAGTGTCACTTAGTAATGTAATTCTGATTTTAGCCATTTATGCCCACCTCCTCATATAGATCTATCATTTCAACCACATCATACCATGCAGCTATATTCTTCTGATCACCAATATATGCTTCTTCTGTGAATAACACATCGTCCTTTGCTATTTTTCCTTTTGCTTTTCCATATTCCAAAATCTGCTTCACTTCATGTTTTCCGCCTGAATAAGCATCTCTTAATTTCCTTGAAAACCCCTTTATGTTTTTAAAATAGTTATAGTCTTTTTTAAAATCATCAATATTACACTCTATATTTTTCTTCTGTAAATTTACTGCTGTCCATACTGAATTATCCTCCCGAAATGGGATATAGTACGGACGTCTTAAAAGGAATGTTTCGTCGGGCACGTTATAATTTTTACGCCGAAACTCCTGCAGATTCACGGCCTGTACTTCCTTGCAAATCTGAAAATCCACATAACTGCCAACGATCTGTAGGGGATCTGATCCATTGTTTATTTCTACATGACACATACTTTCTCTGGCTGATAATTTTGCCGCTTTCTTTGCACTGCTGCAACACTGCTCTGCTATCTCATAGCCAAAGGAGAATGGAAAGTGAGAATGTACATATGCGATTCCAGCACATGCAGTAAAACCATAATTTATCAGATCTTCTTCATTATTTTCTCCATACATTTTTTTGTTCATAATATCCTTTAAAAACCATTCTGTGAGACTTAGCGCATATTTGCCTTTGCATACAAATGTGACATCATCACCGCCAAGAATAATTTTTTGAATACATCTCTTATTATCTTGAATTGAATTTGATATGCTCTCCATTTTTTCATAGGTTTCTTGAAAACTTTTCTTTATATTCTTAGAAATTTCACGAATTCTGGGTATTGCTTTTTCATACATAGATATCCCGCTAAGCAATTTGCGGATTCTCTGCCCCATGTTATTGCCATCAATATGCACGATAGCGATTGTACTGTCCTCAAACTTTTTCGTCATTTCATCAAGGCTAATGTATGTCTCATTCATCTCTTTTACTTTTGATAATTTCAAGTAAGTCTCTTCACTTACTTCTTCAAATTTATTCCAATCAGTTTCAGAAACTCTTGCAAGTGGAAACCCGGTTGACACTTCTTTGCGAACAATTGGCAATGCTCCCAAAAGTGTGGACTTAGGCATAGCTGATTTAACTTCACTCATCTTTTGTTGTATATTTTCATAGTCATTCGTATAATTATAAGAAATATCTACCATGGCCGTAGCAAGCTGCAGAGAATATGTTTTCTCTAATATATTACGCGCGAGCCTTTGATTTATATTATGTGCAATTTGTTGATCACCATAGATTACATATGCATTTCCACCACCAACAAATAGAACATTTGCATGATATACGTCTTCAAACTCTTCTTGTTCTTCCCAATCCATGAAATATGTAAAATCTGGAAACTCATTTTTGTATTCCTGGAATACTTTATAAAGTGAACCCATTATAACGTCTTCCACCAGCATAGATGCACCAATAATTTCTTTTAGTTTGTTGGTTTTAAATATGTAGTTTTGTATTCCTCGTATGTCGTACATAGCTAATTGTTTTTTCATAGCCGTTCCTCCCTTATTATTTTATTTTTCTGTTTTCCAAGTCTCCCAAAGATTTTTGTCCAATATATGTTCCTCAATATCTAAGGACTTTATCTCTTTATTAATGTTAGTTTCTTTAAGTAAATCAAATAATTTTAGATAATCATTTATTTTATTTGTCACTTCATCTACCTCATTGACAATACGCTTTATATCAAGTGCATGATTGGCATTATTTCGGTGCGATTTTAACTTATAATGAAGATATAAAAAATATTCTAAAATATTTTTATGATTTTCGATGTTGTCAAATACAAATATATTAAAATAATGTTTCTTATTTTCGATATTTATACTTAAATATAAGACTTTTTCTTTTTTATATTTCAAAGTACCACTATAATATATTTTTGTTGCTACAGTTTCAACTATACAATTTTCAATTGATTTTTTTTTGTTACTTTTTAATTTATTAATTACCATACTATTATTATCTTGTTCTACAAGAAGTCCGGCTTTAACAATCTCTGTCGGCATCTTAGCTTCAACCAAAGTTAATGCCTGCTGTATAAAATTCTTTTTAAGACACCAACGTATTTGGTTTTCACAGGAATAATCATCGAATAAATCTTGATACTCATTATTTATTCTATCAATAAAAATTTCTATAATAGAATTACTTTTTTTAATTTCCTTATTTTTAAATAAACTTTTTAAATTCTTTACATTTTCTCCAAAAGCAGTCATATTACACAGCTGGATTGCTTCAGATATTCCAGTAATGCATTTCAACAATTCACTGTAGTCACCATCTTGTTTGATTGCGTTAAAATAAGCATTTAGTCTGGCTGCACTCCCAAAATTAATAAACTCATTCATTCCCGCCATAAAAGTAAATACTTGATATTTTTCATTTTCCGTGATAATTTTACCTTTTTTCGTATTATTATTAGCCTCAATACCATATATCCCTTTCGGCTCTATCTCTTCATCCTTTAACAAATAGATTATGGCATTCATTAAAAATTGAATATTTCTCAATCCGCCATGTGTATCTATCCATAGACTATAATCCTTATTATTCTTTTTATCGCGTATTTTAGTTACTATCTCAAGGAATTTATCTCCTGGTACTTTAGATTCTTCCTTTATTATTACAGGTTTGAAATCTGGAATGTGATATTCTTTTAATTTGCACCAATTCTTAATTCGTTCTTCAAAAAATTTTCTGGAAGATATATTTGAAGTTATTATCTTTTCAGAATTATTATTATCATTAGCGGTACTACTACTATTTTCTGTCTTATCATTTTCTTTAACAGTAAATGAAATATTTTTTTCTGTTTCTTCCGTAGAAATTATTAAAATCTCATCTAATTGTTCACCTGCATTTCTCAAATCTACAATCAGCTTTTTAGGGATCACTTCTAACTGACTTAATCCAGTGATTTTCTCACCCTCCTGATCCTTTTCCAGATCTGAATATTCCCATATGACTTTCCTACATTCTTCTTGTTCATCTGTTGAATTTATATTTATATACTTTTTTAATAATGCCTGTAAATCTTCCGAAGTTTTTACTTTCCCATTAAAAGCATAGAAGGTACTCATACTCAATAGCAATTGATTATATTTTTCTTTATTTTCCATATAATATTTCCTTTCTAATTATATAGTTTGTAATTCCTTTCTTTATAGGTTTATTCTAAATTTTAATATTTATAATTATACTAAAACATTAACCTTTTGTATATAAGTAATTGTAATTTTTTACCATATATTCATCTGGTTTCTACTTAAGTATATAAATTTACCCAATATTTAAATACAAACAGCAATATTTTTTATTCATTATATCAAAAAATCGCCACTTCCATAGTGACGATTTTATACTTGCTTATAATTTTCTATTAACAATCCAATTACTTCAATTTTTTATTCCAACAAGTTAACTTTTTCAATTATTGCGATATCCCAATTATCTAATATATGAAATATTCCTTTTTAATTCATCTTTTACCACTTCCCAATCCCACAAACATACCCCTCAATTTCCTCCAAAACCTCCTCATCCAGTCCCAGCCTGGTTCCGATCCCAAGAAAAAATGGCAGTTTTGACATCTCAGTAAGAGTCATATTCTGTATCTCCGCTCCATCTGTATGAACCAGCATAGGTACTTTTTTATACAGATAGTCTTTAATGACCGGATTGTGCACCAGCTCTTTCACACTGTCCTCCAAGTGATAACATGGGCGGTAATTATCGGAAAGTACATATTCGAATACCCACTCGCCTGCATCTGCAGGTATTATGCTTTCCGGCTGGTATGGCTGTTCTTCTCCATTTAGAATTACTTTGCCAGGACAGCAGGGCAGAGTAATTTCTGCTGTGGCATCAAATGGAATGCTGCAGGTTAATAACATTTTATTGTCCTTTTGGATTTCCCAGCGGATTTTATATACACCGGCTGCTGTCTTAAGCACCGTCTCCATCCACCCTGCTCCCGGATGGATCTGAGGCTTTATAGATACGTGTTTAAAACCGGCGCCGTCACTTTGAGGCTTAATTCCTGCCATCCGGGAATACATCCATTCCTGTACGGAGCCATTGGCATAATGGTTCAGGGAATTCATGCCGCTGTCACTCATACTTCCGTCCGGATTCAGTGCATCCCACCGCTCCCACATAGTAGTGGCACCTAGAGTCACAGGATACAGCCAGCCGGGGTATTCTTTATCAAGCAGGATCCGGAAAGCCAGATCACTGCGCCCGCACCTGGACAATGCTTCTAAAATAAAAGGTGTGCCAACAAACCCCGTTTTGAGACTGTAGCCATCTTTTCGTATCCGCAGCAGAAATTGTTCTTTGATCAGTTCCAGCTGCTCTTTTTCCCGGACCAGTTCGAAGACTATTGCCACCGTATAGGCTGCCTGGGTATCAATACTTAGTTTGCCGTTTGCCGTAAAATACTCCTTGAGGATAGCATTTCGGATTTGCTCTGCCTTCCTGCTGTATTTTTCACAGTCCGCCCCTTTTCCTAAAACACCGGCTGACTTTGCCAGCAGATTTACGGAGTAGTAAAAATACGCGGAAGAAATGTAGTATACGTCTGTTCCTCCGGTAGGCATATGGTAACATCCGCCGTCCAGTGCAAGCCAGTCCCCGTAGTGGAATCCGTTCTGCCACAGACTGGGGTCTGTTCCGTGTTCACTATTCTGCCTGTCTATATAAGAAATCCATGCTTTCATACTCTCATATTGTTCCGCCAGTATGCCGGAATCCCCATAATATTGATACAGGACCCATGGGATGATCACGGCTGCATCCCCCCAGGCTGCCGATGTCCGTTCATTTCTTCCGACAGAGGGTACGATCTGCGGAACCAGTCCTTTGGTATCTGCCTGTTCCAGGGAAATGTCATTGAGATATTTACGAAAAAACTCATAGCAGTCCATATTCAGACATGCAGTTCCTGCAAAGATCTGTGCATCACCTGTCCAGCCCATTTTTTCATCCCGCTGGGGGCAGTCTGTTGGAATATCCAGAAAATTACCCTTCTGGCTCCATAAAATATTGGAAATCAACTGATTCAGATCCTCGTTACCGGTCTTCATCGTACCGGTCTCCTCCAGATCGCTGTACAGAACCTCCCCTCTGAAATCTTCCTGCCGGACATTTTCTATTCCAGTAATTCTTACATAACGGAATCCAAAAAACGTCAATGCTGCATGTACTGTCTTTTCCTGTCCATCGGAAATATAATCATATCTGGCCTTAGCCGTCCTGTAGTTTTTATTATAAAAGCAACCGTCCTGCAGCACTTCTCCGTGCTCCAGACTGATCAGCGTACCTGCTTTTTCCCGGCAGGTAAAAGCGACCCAGCCCACCATATTCTGTCCCATGTCAAGAACAGTTTCTCCTTTGGAGGTAACAATAACCGCCACGGGTTTCAGGATCTCTTTCACCTTTACCGGAAGTCCCAGCCGTTCCTTCACCACACTTCTATCCAGATTTCCTGCCTTTACCGGAAACCGCCCGGAATCATCCAGGGTATCATCCCTGTATTCTCCATCATAAATGTCGCTGAAGATAATTTTACTCTTTTTCACCTGCCAGTTCAGATCGGAACATAGTACAAGCTCACCGTCCACATACAGGTCAGCCAGCAGCTCAAATGCTTTTCCACTCCGGTAATCATTATTTTGACGGTATCCATATAAGCCTTTATACCAGCCGTCTCCTGCTATCACCTCGATATCGTTTTTCCCGCAGTGAAGCATACTCCCTACATCATAAGTCTGGTACTGTACATAATGGTGATAAACCGTAAGACCGGGCGCCAGTACCTCATCTCCCACCCGATTCCCGTTTACATACACTTCATAGACACCGAGACAGCACAGATACAGTCTGGCTGACTCCGGCTTTTTATCCAATACAAATTCTCTTACAAATGTAGGCTGTACGGACGGGGCAAGATCCGGTGTAATACACTGTCCGGTAAATCCCCCTTCCATAAGGCCGGTTTCAAACCATTCCTTAACGCTTTCTTTTTCATTTCCATTTTCATCCCACACACTGACTTTCCAGTAATAGCGTGTCCTTGGTTCCAGGGGAAAAGAAAGCTGCGTTCCTAATCCGGATACCCCGGCAGATCTTCCGGTATCATATACGATATCCGTAAAACTTACATCCCGGGAAACCAGAATCCTGGCACTTTCCTGTCTCATCCCAGCATCATTCTCTGTAATATAAGATGCAGTCAGTGTCTTATACAGATAGCCCTGCGGACGTTTGATATGGTTTATTTTCAAGCTGTGAATCTTCATCGTATGCCACCTTCCTTTCTTGTGAGTGTCTGAAAAACACTTGTACCATTTTTCAGACACGCTTTAGCCTTTCACACTTCCTGCTGTTAACGACGATATAAAATACTTCTGTAAAAATAAGAAAACCAGATACAGCGGAATCACAATCATGCAGATCGCTGCACATAAGAGGGGCCAGTTCGTTCCGAATTCACCTTTAAAGTTCATCAATCCTACGGTGAGGGGTAGTCCGCTGACAGTTGTTATGGTCGCTGTTTTCGCCCACATCAGTTCTCCCCATACGAAGGTAAAGTTCATTACAATACAGGTTGCCAGCGCTCCTTTCATAAGAGGCAGCACAATCTTAAACAGGTTGCGGATTTCACCGGAGCCGTCAATTCTTGCCGCTTCCAGCAGCTCTTTTGGTATGGTGTCAAAAAAGTTTTTCAGAATTATAGTGGTTCCGGGTATGGACCAGCCTACATAGGCAATGATAATCGGCAGATATTTCACCCCCAGCATCCCAAGCCTGGACATCATCATGTAGAGCGGGATAATGATCGTCTCTGTGGGCAGCAGCTGAATAGCAAAACACAGCATAATAATCACACCTGTATGGGGAATGCGGAGTCTGGCAAGAGAGTAAGCCGCCATAACGGATATTACTTCTATACTTACCAGCGAAACTGCTGCAATAATAATACTGTTTATAAAATACTCCCCGATATGTCCCTGGGTAAATGCTTTTACAAAGTTATCAACACCAAGGGAATGGGGCATTGCCCAGATATTGGCAAAAAATTCTTCCAGGGTTTTAAATGAGGTCTGCAGGGAAAATAACACGGGATAAATCCAGATCAATACCAGTGAAATCAATATCACACGGCAGACCACTGCAAATGTATTAAATTTCTTTTTTGGTGCCCGGCAGGCAATTGCCGCTGTCTTAGTACTCATATTTATCCCCTCCCACTCCTTTTCTCAAAATGGCTAAAATAACGATGACGATGATTGCATAGATTACGCTGTTGGATGCCGCCAGACCATATTTATTAAACATAAATGCCTGCTCAATTATTTTCAGGGGTGCCGTTTTAGAAATATCCCCGGGTCCTCCTCCGGTCATTGCAAATACGATGTCATAGGTTTTGAAAGCACTCATGACGCACATGGACAATGCCAGCTGTATGGTAGGCTTCACAAGGGGCAGGATTATATGGCGTACTTCCTGTCTGTAGGTTGCACCATCCAGTTTGGATGATTCAAACAAATCAACCGGCAGGCCGATAATTCCCGTAAACACCAGCATCATCACGGTACCGCTGCTGCGCCATCCCTGCACCAGTCCGATCACGGTCAGAACAAGGCCTTTCTTTGCCAGCCATGCATTTTGCAGAGATTCCAATCCGATCAGACCCAGAATATTATTCAAAAGTCCTTCATCGGTAGCTAATACCAAAGTAAATAATAAACCAACCACGGACAAGGGAAGCATAACAGGGCTGTAGAACACAAAGCGGTAAATAGCCCCCTCCACCTTTGTTACTTTATAGATTAGTAAGGAAAGACAAATTCCTATTACCATGGCCGTTGCTGTTGCAATCATGGCAATGACCAGTGAATAGCCGATTGCTTTCATGCTGGATTTGTCTGCAAAAACCTTCATAAAATTCCCAATTCCGTTGAAGGTCATTGCAGACACTCCATCCCAGTTACAAAAACTTAAAACCACATTCCAGATAACCGGAATAATTGTGGCAAATGTTACGATAACCAATGCAGGCAGACTGAACAATCCCCCGATAAGCTGGAGCTTGCGTGTACTGCTCATGGCTTTTCTGCCAACCTTTTTTACTGACGTAGATTTTTCTGCCATTTTTCTTCCTCCTTTACAGCTTAGATTTACAAGCAGGCCTGGGATTCTCCCGATAGCCAGATCATGTATGTATTTAAAACACGCTCTAAATTTTCAAATAAACTCTAAAAAAGCGTACAAAAATACTGCCCCAAAACAAACGCTGCATTTATTTTGAGGCAGCATACACTTTAAGTACTAATAACCGGTGAATTTCGAAAACCGATTACTTATTAACTGCTCCCACTCTTAACTCTTCCAATTCATCCAGAGATGCTTCGCCATTGTAGATATAGTTCGCAGGCATCTGATTCTGCATATAATCAGACAGTTCTGCACCAACGTTAATGATTTCCGTAGGATAGATCTGCTCTGAACATCTGGAAATTGATTCCATGAACGCTTCATCTACATTCGCACCTTCCGCTATTCTGGCGCAGGGTACCTGACCGCCTTCCGCACGGAATGTCATGATCTCTTCGCTGGTCAGATATTTCATAGCTTCTACAGCACCTTCTACATTCTTAGAACTGGTTGGAATAAAGTATCCGTCACAACCGCCAAGTACCGGATTCGTTGGATTTTTACCCATTGCAGGATAATCACAGATCTTATAATCTTTTAATCCGGAGTTATCAATCGTTGTCTTAACGGAAGTGGTAGGCTCAAAGATAAATCCAACTTTATGGGAGGAAATAGCTCCATAGAGCTGATCCTGTGTAACTGCGAGAGCTCCTTCTCCCGGGTAAAACAGTCCTTCATCAAATACGGATTTCACCATTTCAAATGCATTTTTTATGTGGTCATCTTTAAAAGAAACTTCTCCGTCATTCCATTTATCCAGTTCCTCGTTGGTATCCCATACCTGCATAACTGCATTTCTTGTAAGCCAGCATGCATAGGTATCCGGAATTCCTGCACCGGATGCGTCTGATTTTTCTTCAATTCTTCTGCATAAATCACAGAATTCTTCCCATGTCATCTGGTCTTTGATCTCACTGTCCTCGATTCCTGCAGCACGGGTTACTTCCAGATCAACGATCATTGCCGGGTATACCGTTTTATAAGCTACATTGTATAGCTTATCGTCATAAGTTCCGATCTCCAGCGTGCCTTCGTTAAAGGAAGACCGCCACTTATCATCCATGTACGGGGTCAGATCTGTGGCAAGTCCTACCTCCGTAAAGCTGTTCATCTGATTCGGCCAGTACTGTACCAGATCTATCTGCTCATTAGCGGCTGATGCTGTCTTTACTGTCTGCTCTACCGATGCTGAATCCCAGGTCTTGGTGATAATATTGTATTTATCACCCAACTTATCAATCAATTTCTGTTCTACCGCATTATTGACATCACCGGGGTTTGTAATCATAATGACAAGATCCTGTTTTCCCTCTGCAGAAGTGGTATCCTTTTTCTCTTCCGTTCCTGCTGCTTCTGCTCCCTGTGATGCTTTTGTTTCCGACTCCGCTGTTTTGGTCTCTGCTGACTTCGTCTCTGCTGCTTTGTCCCCGGCTGCTTTGTCCCCGGCTCCCTTGTCGGAACCTCCGCCGCATCCTGCCATGGTCAATGCTAACGTACCTGCAAGTACTACTGCTAATAATTTCTTTTTCATCCCTTTTGACCTCCTGTATTTGTTTTGTTCTCTTTAAGAAGATAGCTTTATTATAGCAGTTGTGTGTATATGCATTTATGCCAATATTCTACACAAACATGTCATTTTTCCGCACTGTTTTCCAAATCTGTAGTGTGAAAGCGATTTTCTTTCACACTTTTAGCCTCCACTTCGAAATGACCCGGCATTCCTTCCTGTGCATTTCCGAAATGTTCTGGAAAAATATGCATAACTGCTAAAACCTGTTTTCTTTGCTACTTCACTAATTGGAAGGTCTGTGTATTTCAGCATGTTCAATGCTTTTCCAACACGTAAATCAATCAGATAGTCCGTAAAACTTTTTCCCACTTCTTTTTTAAACTTGGATGACACGTAATTCGGTGTTCGCCCGAAAACGTCAGCAACGGAATCTACACTGATGGGTTCACTGTAATGTTCATCCATATAGGTACAGATATTCTTAATCATTACAGAATAATTTTCTGACTCTGTCAGCTCCCGCCCTCTTCGCAAACCCTGTATGAGGTAATCTTCAAATTCCAGGATGCCGTTTTCATAATGAGCTGCATTTTCAAGGGTCCTTCTTTCAAAATCAGGATCGCCTTCCAGTCCCCCATGACGAATCAGATAAAGATAAAGTTTTTTTATAAAACTGATCATCTCACAGCGGTCATACTTTTCCCTAAGCCCCATTTCCAGCAGTGATCCCATATTGATATGAAGTTCTGCCGCATCACACCTTTGAACGCTTTTTGCAATCCGTTCCATATAGCCTTTCTGCTGTTCTTCCGGAAATTTCTTATCTTCTTTTTCGGGATGAGTATAGATCACACAGGCACCGGAAAGACTGTAATAGGTCTGTTCCAGCGCTTCTTTTGCATGGGCATAGGCAACATGCAGTTCCTTTATACTTCTTGCCTCTGAGATTCCGGTGGTAATCACCAGATTCCGCTCCATCCATTCCCGGCTCACTCCCTCTATTACATTTTTTACCTGGTACTGGTAATCCAGATTCAGAAGCTGGGACCGGTCACCTCTGCCAAGAAATAAAAGCAGATCTTCCTGGAGCGCGAACACGATACCCTGTTCATGCAGCCTTTCCCGTATCTGGTCAGCAGCCTGGTCTGCTATGGGTCTTTTCCGAATAGAGCCATCCGCCTGTTCCAGCCAGAAGAGCGCAAGGAACGCATAATTTGCAGACAGCTTCAGCCGGTATTTATGGTCCAGCATCTGCCTGAATTTTTCCACATTCTCTATTTCCCCGCCATTGATCAGGGAATGCAGAAAGCTCTTTTCATATACATCGTAATAAGCCTTCTTTTCCTTTTGTGCCTCCAGCAGCTCCCTGGCATTTTTCATCACTATTTCAACTAATTTTCCGGGCTTGATGGGTTTTAGTATATAATCATCCGCCCCAAGCCGAATTGCCTTTTGCGCATATGTAAAATCAGAATATGCGCTTAATAAGATGTACCTGCAGTTATTTCTTTGCTCTCTCACATGCTCTAACAACTGCAAGCCGTCCATTCCCGGCATTTTAATATCCGCTATGATAATATCCGGCTGATAGGTGTTCAGTGCCTTTCTGGCTTCCTCCCCATCGGCATATTCCCGCACTTCATCAACTCCATACTCACTCCATGCAATCCCGTAATGGATTCCCTCCCGTATCTGTCTGTTGTCATCCACAACCATTAATCTCATAGTTATACCCACTGCATATTGCAGGCCTGCCTGCAATACTGCCATAATAAAACAGTTTGAAAGAATCACATCGTGGCTTCCTTTCTATATTTTAATTTTCTTCCAAACTTATACCCTCTGCATATTGCAGGCTTGCCTGAAATACTGCCTGCAATTCTTTCAAACTTTTGCCTCCAGCTTCACTTTGACCTGTACAATACAGCCTTTGCCTTCTTTGCTGTACATCTTTAGCCCGTATCCTTCCCCATAACGCAGCCAGACTCTTTCATCGATATTGCGCAGTGCAAATGCCTCCTTTCCCTCTTTATCTTTTAGCAGATTTCGGATCTTTTCCACATCGCAGCCCACTCCATTGTCGAGAACAGTAATGACCAGATCCCCCTGCTGCCTGCGCATCCTGATTTTCACCTTTCCGCCTGTATTCACATCCCGCAGTCCATGCTGGACAGCATTTTCCACCAGCGGCTGGGTGATGAGCTTTGGTATTAAATAACAATGCAGCTCCTCCGGTATATCATTCCTGAATTCTACCCGGTCACCCATCTGGAAATCAAGCAGAAAGAGATAATTGTCAATAAACTCCATATCATCCTGAACCGAGATCATCCCTTCTCCAAACCGCAGGATATGGCGGTACACATCTGCCAGCGCCTCCAGCTGTTCGCTTACCTCATAATCCTTATTCCGGATTGCCAGCCAGTGCATGGAATCCAGCGAATTATAGAGAAAATGCGGATTCATCTTCGCCAGCAGCATTTCTCTTTCCGCATCCTGAGTCTTGATCGTCTGGATATAAACCTGATTGATCAGCTCATTGATATGGGAAACCATATCTTCAAATCCCTTTTCTACATTCCCCATTTCATCGTGCGCCGTTTCATAATCCCGCTTCTCAAGCACACCGCTTTTTACAACATCAATACGGTTTGATAAGTGATGCAGCGGCATAATAATGGTCCGGTTCTGTATCATACTGTAAACAAACCCAAACACCACACAAAGAAGCACTGCAATGACAATAAAAATAATCTGGGTATTATAAATGGAGAGTTTCTTCTCAACCTGAAATAAATACCATCCGCCGGAACCGCATTTAGCATATAATACAATATATCCCTCATTTCCTGTCTTAACCGGAAAATAACCGGAATCCCCGTCCTGTTCCTGATTCAGGAATTCTTCCCAGCACAGATTTTTAAGTTCCTCATTATTACTGTTTTCTACAAGCACCTCACCTTGTTTATCAAAAATGAATACATCTGCAATCATATTCTCTCCCTGATAAGGTGAAAACTGACCGATGAATTCAGGCGCATTGATGTGAACACTGATGACGCCTTCATTCTCCAGGGTAAGCCCCTTCATAATGGTCATATAGTAGGAAAGCTGACTCAAAGTACTTACATTAATTCCCCTTTTAAATGTGACAGGATGCTCTGCTGCCCACAGATACGGTACCTTTTCTTCTTCAATCTGCCTGGTAAAGTCCAGATTTTCCCGTTCATCCATATAGAGCGGCCCCCTCTGAAACAGCACCTGGCCATTTTTACTCAGTGCGATACTGCTGCAGCTGTTTATCTTTTCACTTGCTTCCAGCATACTTTTAGCTGCATTCTTAAAATCCATGACAGATGCATTCCCTGCTGCGATTGCCTGTATAGAACGGTCACCTGCCAAAGCCGATATCTCCTGAACCACAGTATCATATAATTTTTCTATATCTTTTCCCGATTTTGTCAGCTGGTTAATCTGGATCTCATACTGGTTCTGTTCACTGAGGCGCAGCACCCTGGTTGTGGTAATGATTCCCAGCAGAATAATGGGCAGAATAACGCAGAGTGTCAGCGCCAGCAGCATCTTCTGACGAATGGACAGATTTTTAATAATCTTTTTCCAGGATATATTTCCAATCATCTTACGCATGAAAAAGCCCTCCTATTGATATATTCTACCATGGAAAATGTCGTGCCGGTAAAATGATTCAGCCCCTGCACAAGTGCTTAATAAAAAAATGCTTATAACATAGCATTTGCGTCTCGTTTCTGGATGAATATTCCATTCCAGTTATTGGTAATAGCGAAATCCCCTGCTTTTACTTTCTCATAAGCAGGGGTATTTTTCATAATTATATCAGATTTTTATTACAGCTCGTATGTCAAAATTCTATGGTTATATGCCAATATTCTATTGGGTACTTTCTTTTACCAGCCGGATAAACAGCTCCATAGCAGGACTAATCCATTTATTTTTATGATGGCCGCATACAGCGGATATACGCACATTCAAAATATCTGTGGAAATCTCCGTTAATTCCCCCCTCTCTAATTCATCCAGGACTGCAAATCGTGGGAGAAAAGAGATGCCCGTATTGTTTTTTACAAGATTTTTAATTGTTGGAATGCTCCATAATTCAATTGTATGATCCAGCTGAATCGCTTTGTCCCGAAGATACTGTTCAAATATCTGACGAAAAATACAATTCGGTTCATTGATAATCAATGGAAGGGAAATCTTCTGATTGGGTGTTATAAAATCGGGATAATCCTGCTTTATTTCCGGAGAAGCCACAAGTGTTAAGGGATATTTTCCAAAGGGATAGGTAACCAGATTCGATCCGAATCCTCCGACATCTTCATAAAATAACCCTATATCAAGAGTTCCGTTCATTAATTCATCACGAATGTCATAACAGTTCATGGAATGGAGATACAGTTTCGCTTTTGGTGCCCGATTATGAAATTCCTTCAGTACGCAAGGCAGCAGATAGCAAAGCAGCGATTCTCCCACTCCAATCCGTAAATTATCCTGGCATTTTGCCAGATCACGTTCAAAGCACCGCATCTTATCTACGGAATTAATCACGTCTTCCACATAAGGAATCAGTTGTTCTCCGGCTTTTGTCAGAACCATACGCCTTCCGATTTTCTCAAACAGTTTGGCTGAAAGTTCCTGTTCCAGCTGACCGATTTGAAAGGTAATGGTTGACTGTGTATAATTCAGTTTAACAGCGGCTTTTGAAAAACTCCCCTCTTTCACAATTGTCTGAAAGGTTTGTAAATATTTAAGATCCATAATCCACCTCCGCTTTTTATTCAAAAATATTGAACTATTATTTTTATAATTTCAATTTGTTTAAAGTATAGTTTGATGTTATTATAAATGGAACACCAGGTTATGGCAACAACTGTTTGAGGATGTTAACCAATCAGTTAAAAACCAAAGCTGCTATTATTACAACATTTACAGAAAGCAAGGAGAGGAATGAAAATGATTCAGATTAGATTATATGAAGAAACTGACAGAGATCAAGTTATCGCACTTGTACTGAGATGCCAGAATGATGGAACCAGGCCAGCCGTCACCGTATATGACCAGCCTGAACTGCTATGTATCAGGGAAAAATATTTTTCAGAAGGAGGCTGCTTTTGGGTAGCCACAGATCATGGGAATATAGTAGGGAGTATCGGTCTTATGCATTGCAGCCACGGTATCGGTGTATTAAAAAAGTTTTTTGTAAAACAGGATTACCGGGGAAAACCATTTTATTTAGGCCGGAAATTATATGCCGAACTGCTTTCTTTTGCAAAGCAGCACGGGTTTCAGGAGCTATTTCTTGATACACCTAAAAACACGGAACGTGCACATAAATTTTACGAAAAAGCAGGCTTCGTTAAAATTCGTGAAAAAGATCTGCCAGTACAATTTGACCATCCTTATAAGGACTGTGATTTTTTTCATTTGACAGCTCCATTTAATTAAACCATGTCCATTTTAATAGGATTCTCTGTTAGCAGACGAATCAAAACGGATTCGAAAGCATTTCCAATGGTTTGCTGTTTCATGGTAAGTGAGACTGCCACGGTGCTTTTCCATAATTTTTTTGCAGATGCTAAGCCCAAGACCGCTTCCACTGCCGGATGTTCTGGACTCATTTCCGCTAACAAAGGGTTCGAACATATGCAGTTTTACT
Source organism: Robinsoniella sp. RHS (assembly GCF_001029355.1). Taxonomy (NCBI): domain Bacteria; kingdom Bacillati; phylum Bacillota; class Clostridia; order Lachnospirales; family Lachnospiraceae; genus Robinsoniella; species Robinsoniella sp. RHS. Next base: position 46,511 of record NZ_JNGB01000032.1, on the reverse strand, counting down.
TCATCTTGAATCGGTTCACCATTATCCGCAACTTCAAATAATATCTCGTTATGATCCTCTTCATAAAGTTTCAAACGTACTTTTGTATGGGGAGGATTATGCTTTATTGCATTGATTAAAAGATTTCCGATTACTCTTCTGATCTCCGTCTTTGCTATTGAAAGCCTCACTTCACCCTCAGGGATTTCGAGTTCCAGCTCCATCTCCTCTCTTTCAAAATCATCCATATATTCAATTACTACCTCACGTACAAATTCTGTAAAATCTGTTTCTTCAAATACAAATTGATACTCTGAATTTTCCAGTTTGGTATAAATCAATAATAATTCCACCAGTTCGTTGAGATGATCTGTCTTTTTTACGATAGTGCCAATATACTCCTGTTTTTTCTCTTCCTCCACCACAACACCTTCTGCAATTGCTTTCGCATATCCTCTAATCGTGGTTATGGGCGTGCGCAGATCATGAGCGATATTGCTGAACAACTGCTGTTTTTCATTTTCATACTGCTGGCGCTGCACCTTCGCATGACGCAGTTCCTGAGCCAAAACCTGAAAAGACTCTTCAATGGCGCTATACTCATACTCCGCCTGGAGGGAAAGATGCAGATCATAATTGCCTGCTGTTAACTCAGAAAGTCCTGCTGCAAGCTTCTTGTTGGGTTCTCCCACGTGCCGTTTAATTGATATGGAATACCACCAGACGCACAGGATAAATATAAGTATAAAACCGGCACTAAGGTATAAAGCCGTCCTTCCAAGCCATGCCCCCATATCTCCTTTAGGGTTATAAAAAGTAAAACTGGCTTTCAGCTTACCCATAGGAAATTTCACAATTCCAAGATACCGCTCTCCATCCGCTCCCTGAAAATTCGTAGTTGTACACACATACCCGGGATCTTTCTCATTCGGATCCGTTGTATTAATTTCCAGGATCCCCGCAATCTTGGTAACATTGTGCTTCAGCAGGTATTCAATTCCTTTCTGTTCCAGTAATTCTTCCTGGGTATAAGATGTCTTTTTCTCCAGAACTTTTCCTTTCGTATAGATCACCCGATTCCGGGCATCCAGTATTTCTATCCATCCGTCAAAATCTTCCAGCAATGAAATATCACTATTTTCATAATCCTGCCGGATGACTTCGCTGGCACTGAATATATGCAGCACATCTTTGTCATTAACAAGAACATGTGACGCAAATAAACCAAAAACACTGGTGGCTGCAATAATCAGGATGGAAAATAAAATAAACTGTTTTATAAGATAAATACTCAGACTTTTTTCTTTTCTCCTCATTTCATTCTGAAATCATCTTATATCCCAGACCCCTGATTGTTCTGATATAAGATTCTCCGTTCCTTTCTCCGATTTTATCCCTGATTTTACTGATATAAACCATAATATTGTTATCGTCAACAATATATTGATCCTCCCATGCCGCCTCATAAATCTGCTTTTTTGTAAATACCCTGCCCGGGGCACCCATAAAGAGTTTCAGTATCTTGAACTCGATAGATGTCAGTTCCATTGTCTCTTCCCCTTTACAAAGGGTACACTGCTGCAAATTCAACTCCAGATCATGTACTTTTAACGGTTCTTCCGCTTCAGCCTGGCTCAGACAGTAGAATCTTCGTATATTTGCATCCACTCTTGCTACAGCCTCCAACGGATCAAAGGGTTTCACAATATAATCATCTGCACCAAGCCCAAGGCCTAGGATTTTATCCGCGGTTTCCCCTTTTGCCGATATCACAATGATCGGGAGATTTTTCTCTTTTCGAATGGCTTTAATCAATTCGTAACCGTTCAGATTCGGCATCATAATATCAACCACAGCCAAATCCACTTTTTCCCTCCGCAGAATCTGCAGCGCGGAAAGGCCGTCCCCAGCTACCAGTACATCATATCCATCTTTTTCAAGATACAGCCGCAATAACTCGATAATCTCCCGTTCATCATCTGCCAGTAATATTCTCTTTCCCATATCTCGCCGTGTCTCCTTTATTATGCAGCATATGTTATCGGATATCCTGCCTTTTAAAAATATTGATTGTTATAAATATCATAACACCTGTAATTACAAATGTACAAGCAGCAATTAACATCACATCCGTAATTTTAATTGATCCGCCTGCCATCAAATAATCCACAAATCCCTCCGGCAGATATCTTAAAATTTTAAAAACTCCCAGCGTTACCAGGTATTTTTCTGCAAACATAAGTATCAAGGTTATCATAAACGTTACAAATGGCCCAAAGAAGATTCCCGCCAGAAATGCCGCTGCACTTAAAATAATATGGTTTGCCCCCCAGCTAAGTGCCGCTCCAACTGCTTTAAAATTCGTCAAACCGGTTGCCGATATGGAAAATGTACCGTTTCCCATCCCATCCGGTACAATAATCAAATAGTAACAGACGAAAATTGTTACCGTCATAGCCAGAGTCATCATAACCACAACCGATATCATCACAAATAATTTCGCAAGAATCACCTGGCTCCTCTTTCCCACTCTAAGCAGGCTGGTCTTAATCTGCCCTCTTTCTATTTCTCCCGATAACTGTAACGAAGCAGTTAATATAACTAAAATGCCGATTATTCCAAATCCGGATAATATATTCCAGACGGATATGAAATAATCCATGCAGGATAACACTGAACGTGTGGAAGTTCCCTCCTGGGTAACCGTTACATTTCCGCTCCCTATTCCAAGTGAGATTAAAATTATTAGCAAACAGGGAAGCCAAAGCATCCAGCTCGATTTTTTCTTTCCCATCTTATAACATTCCATCTTATATACTTGCAGCGTATTCATCTTTCTGCCCCTCCCTATTTCATTAATTCAATTAACGACTGTCCGCTCTGTCTGATATTTTCATATGTATCCATACAGGTAATTTTCCCCCTGCTTAAAACAGCAATTTCATCCGCAAGTTCTTCTACTTCCATCAATTGATGGCTGGAGAAGATAATCGAAGTATTCTGTGTTTCACACAGCTGTTTCAGCATGCATATGGTTTCCTCAATTCCGATCGGGTCCAGACCTACAAAAGGTTCGTCTAAGACCAGCAGCTCCGGCTGCGTAATCAGCGCCTGCGCCAAAGCAAGACGCTGTTTCATCCCAAATGAAAAGGTTCTTACTCTCTTTTTCTTCGCATTTGCCAAATCCACAAATTCCAGAATTTCGTCAATTCTTCTTTCAGCCTCACGTTTTCCCATTCCTTTTGTTATCATCATTGGTATTTTTAAATTCTCACACGCTGTCAGGTCATCAAAGAATGCCACGTCAACCAAGGAACCAATCCTGCTTTTTTGCTCAATATCTTCAGGATCTAACAACTGATTCCGAAAATAAATGTTCCCTTCATAATGGACTCCCAGACCTAAGATCGTTTTTAGCAGCGTTGTCTTCCCTGCACCATTTCTTCCCAGCAGACCCACAATATGTCCCTTTTCCACCTCCAGATCCACTGCTTTTAATACTTCCTGTTTCCGGTAACCTTTTGTCAAATGTTCCACTTTTAATATCAATTCTCTTTTCATTATCTTTCCTCCATATACATACATGTTCCCACTGCCTGCTCCCCGCCAACGTCTGTTTATAACATGCTCCGGCTGTGCATAGCGTTGAAGTCCCGTTTCCTGCAGCGAAGTTTGGCTGTGCAGGCAGCCTTTATGGACTACAGGAAACGCTGAATGATATATACCACGCAGCAGATGATTCCCAGATTCATGATCATAAATGATACGCAACTGACTCTGACACATCTGCGCTCTGTCTCTGTCTCCATCTCTTTTTTGCTTTTCCGGCTTAAAAGATAAATCAGAAATCCCCCCATGTTCTGTCCTGACAGTCCGACTACCGTCCAAAGCCCGGGGCGCATTCCTCTGCTCTTTGCATCATTATAGATCCATTTTCCCAGATGATAAAAAAAGACCAACATTGCCGGTACCAATAAAACTGCTCCTGTTATAAGCCATACCATACTATTCATTTTATTATCCTCCATTTTCTTAACTTTATTTCTTTTCAAGTGATATTCATAGCATAAGCCTGCTCTCTTATCCTCAGCTATTCTTAACCTTAACAGAACCTTAAAATGCTATGTTTGAAAGCAATTTGTAAACAGGTTCTTGAGCTGCAGGGAATAAATTCATCTTAAATTTGGGTTTAGCTGAGTAAGGGGACGCTTTGTAGATGGAAGTAGTGCGCGAAAAGAGAAGGGGACGGACCATGGCAGGCGTTTGGAAGACTTACCGCAGAACTGGCATTTTCTAACCTTCCCAGAGCGCTTTTTGGCGGCACGCGGGCATTCGCTGCGAAATCCTGATGCATTTCGCAGCTCACTGCCCGCTTAGTATCCGATGGGAGCCAGTCGAATACTATCCGCCAAAAAACACTCCGGCAAGGTAAGTAAATGCTCAGATCTGCTATACGCCTTCCAAACGCCTGCCATGGTCCGCCCCCTTCTCTTTCCGGGATGCAGTTTATTGATACAAAGCTGGTTTTCTCAGCAGGGTGGAGCCCCGGGCGTGTGGTATGCCGGACGTTATTGGCTTAGATCACATAAAAACCAATAAACCAGCTGGATGTTATCACTGTGAACTGTCTCTAAATTCTACTACAGTATATTTGTGGTTATAGTACCTACATCCGGTAAAGTCTGTGATCAGGAAAGCAGGTAAAATTTCGTCTTATCATCCCCCTTTCACACTGAACTGCCGTAACAAACTCTGCTGCATCCAAAAACGAACAGACCGTCACAACCCAGGGGTCTCCACCAAGCTGAGAAAACCAGCTTTGTATCAACGAATGCTATCTCGGAAAGATGGGTGTGGGAAACTGGTATGGGCGGAGGAAGCGTAGAGCAGATCTGAGTATTTACTTACCTTTCCGGAGTGTTTTTTGGCGGATAGTATTCGACTGGCTCCCATCGGATACTAAGCGGGTACTGAACCGAGAAATGCATCAGGATTTCTCGGTGAATGCCCGCGTGCCGCCAAAAAGCGCTTCGGAAAGGTTAGAAAATACCAGTTCTGCGGCCAGCTGACGGAGCCCATGCCAGTTTCCCACACCCATCTTTCCGTACACTACCTACATCTACAAAGCGTCTTAATCAGCTAAACCCAAATTTAAGATGAAACTATTCCCTGTCGTGCGTGAAGTAGATATATTTAATGCATAAAACCTACTTTTCAATACATTTCTACTCCACACGTCCCAAAATACATTACAATACATACGTTACACTTTATTATTTTAAATAAGAATGGGTATATTTATGATCTGGAAAATAATTTCAGCAGGTCCGGAGATTATACTTTTTATAATTGCTGTTACGAGTGCCATAGGCACATTCGCCTTTATAAAACTTCGTAACTGGTGCGATATGGAATATAAGCATAGTTGTGCTGTAAATGCTGTTATAGCAATTATATTATATCTAATCTCGGATGGTTCAGAACAATTTATTTTATATGCGTGGCTGCAAGTCCTGGTCTTACAAACAGTATCTGATATTATATTTGTTCCGCATTTAATAGGCCGCAGAGTTGATCCGGAATATAAAATTGATGCTATTTCACATAGAGCATTGTCATGTTTTTTTATTTTAATTTATTTCATGCTGCTTAACGCTGACGACAAACATATATTTTATACTATTTTTTCTTAGCAAAGTCTCACCCATCGGCTATTCCAACCATAGCGAAACAGTCTAACGTAAAATCTTATAAACACATCATTTCGGTATTTATGAGATTTAAAATATACCATTTTCATTAACACAACCTTAAAAAAGCAGGGAATATGCTCTCACATATTTCCTGCTTTTTGCTTTCTAAACCTGCCCTGTCCATTAAAAATTTAATCCGGTTTCGGTTATGAACCAGCTTATCCTATAAGCTGGTTACGCTTCTCTTAATCCTTTCACGAAAGGTATCAGGCAAAGGATTAAAATAATTCCTAAGATACCAATCGCAATACCGGCCACCATATGGCTCCACACCATGGTAAGACACATTCCTACACCTAGAAGCAACGCTCCCATAATACCAATCAGCGCTGCCCCAATTGTTTTACCGGACAGCCTGATGGGCGCCTTGTTTTCCATCCTTCTCCAGACAAAAACCATGATAAAAAGCACTACTATACCAATTGTTCCCATAATAATTCCTGGTCTGAAGGCATTCCACTCCTGAATCAACGCCATGCACATACCCAAAGAAAATAAAATTCCACCAATTGTTCCTAAGATCATAGATACAAATGTACTTTTTTTCATTGTCGGATACCTGCCTTTCTGGATGCTTTTCTGTTATTCTGTTCTTCTGTTAACCTTGCTCGTGCTTCTTCAACCGATTCGCCTTCTTTCGTAAGATAATTATCCACGAACTTATCGGCAATTTTGTTGAAGCCACCTACTGCAGCCGTTTCAATTTTCTTGTAACCACCGACTGCACCTGTCTCAATTTTCTTGTAACCATCAACTACTCCCGTCTCAATCTTCTTGTAACCGCCAATTACATCTTCAGCAATTTTTTGATTCGTTTTTACTAATTTTGATTTCGCCATTTTCTTATTCTCCACTTCTTGTTGCATTGTCCGTGTTTCAATTGATGATAAGAGAATAGCTTTTTATTATTTGTAATATGTTTGACTTTTGTTGCTGAAATATTAATTTATGATTTTGCTGTTTCAAAACCAGCCGCATACTTCTCTAAAACCAGATTGGCACCGGCTATCATAGCCGATTCTTTAGGTAAACCGGATGGACAGATCCTTATGGATCTCCCCCTGTGACCAAGCATTTGATCCTTCATCAATTGCTCCATACAGGGATATATGAAAGCTCCTTTGTATAATAATTCTCCTGATACAAATATCACCCCCACATCCAGGAGATTCATCATAGTAGTTAACGATGCTGCCAGTAAACGGCACTCCCGCTCCACCAGCCATACAGCGGCAGCGTCTCCTGCTTCATAAGCATCCATTATTTTTTCCCAGCTGGTTAAGGATTTATCTTTTTCCATGGCAGACCGCAAAATATTTGGTATTGCGGCATAAAGTTCCAGGCAGCCATGATTCCCGCAGCTGCAGCGTTCCCCATCCAAATTAACCGTAGTATGTCCGATCTCACCGCAGTATCCATGAATACCCTTGTATGGTTTGCCATTTAAGATCAATCCCCCGCCAACTCCGGTATCCACAACTAATTCCAGAAAACTTTCTTCCCGGACACCTGCTCCATAATATCGTTCTGCCATAGCCAATGCCTGGGCATTATTTTCCATATAAACAGGACACTCAAACTTTTCCTTAAAATAACTGACAACTTCTATCTGATGCCAATTCTCAAAATTCGAAGGTTTTAGAATTGTTCCCTTTATGCTGTCTAAAGGACCCGGTGCTGTAATCCCAATACCAAGCAGTCTGTCCGCACCTCTGTCCTTTTTTAAAAAATCCACCGCTTTCTGATAAAGACAGTTGAGCATCTGTTTTGCCAATATTTCTTTTTTCTGGGGAAACTTTTCTACCATCAGTATTTCTCCTGAAAAGTCACAAAGTCCTACGCTGCAGATATCCCTTGCAATATTAATGGACAAAATTCTGTATTTCTGCGGATTTAACTTTATGGTCATAGACGTTCTGCCTACTTTCCCGGTAACCAGCTGGTCCTCAGATACAATTTCTTCACCCAGCAATGTATCAATTAAAACTGAAATAGCAGCTCTGGTCAGTCCTGTCTGCCTGGCTAACTCCGCCCTTGACATAGGCTGCTGCCGCAGAAAATTTATAATACTCCTTTGGTTGCGCAGCTTCATATTATTGGCATTCCCCATGGTATTCCCCTTTTCTTATTTGTCTTTCGATTAGATTATACAATCTTTTCAATAATCATAAGCTATTTTCAATAGTTTGTCAAATCAATTGACAAACTCCAATTCACATGCTATATTTCATATATAGAAAGACAGGTGTTCTACTTGGATATAGCCTATTTTGAAAAAGATTTTAACTATTCAAGACGGTCCGGGTAATCGTTTGTTTTATCATTTACAAGGCTGCAATATGCGCTGTCCCTGGTGTGGTAATCCCGAAAGGCCTACTATACATATACCGTATGTTCATCCCCTGCGCATATGTTAACTTCTTAGCTTGCTCGCCTGAAATACTAAGATATGATCAAACATGTGGATACGCAGTCTGCAATTTGCGTAAAAATAAAAGGAGAATATCATGAAATCTATTGGTATAGATATTGGAACAACGACCATTTGTTCCGTTCTAATTGATGCAGAAACAAAAACTTTATTAGATTCCGTCACAAAGCCGAATAAATCCACCCTGGCAGCCGCCCAATCCTTTGAGCGCCTGCAGGATCCGGCTAAAATTCTTGACACCTGCATTGCAATGGCAAATCATTATCTGATATCTCATTCAGACATTGCCAGCATCGGTATCACCGGGCAGATGCATGGAATTCTGTATGTGGATCAGAAGGGGCGGGCTGTAAGCCCCCTCTTTACCTGGCAGGATGGGAGAGGGGATATTAGCCGGCAAGATGACAGAGTCGGTTCTGACTGGCAGAATCAGTGCGACAATACCGATTGGCAAGATGACTGGGGCCATATTGACGGTCAAAATGGCAAAGGAGATAATGCTTGCCGGAATATATTGACGTACGCAGGTTTTTTAACTGCCAGGACAGGATATGCTATGGCTACCGGATTCGGCATGACAACACATTTTTATAATCATGTGAACCAGCTGATTCCTTCTGATGCCGCTTATCTGTGCACAATTCCAGACTACATTGCTATGCGCCTGGCTAACCGGAAAACCCCTTTGATTCACCAAAGTATGGCAGCCAGTCTTGGAATGTACGATATAAAACGCAATAAATTTGATCTTGGGGCAGTCACCTCTCTTGGTTTATCAGCAGATATGCTGCCTGAAATTGCCTGCGGTGAATGCTATATTGGCGAAACAGACACCGGTATTCCGGTTACAGCAGCCCTCGGTGACAATCAGGCTAGCTTCCTGGCATCTATGAATTCGGAAGATGCCTGTCTGGTAAATGTAGGTACCGGCAGCCAGATTTCCATTATGACTCGGACTCCCTACCAGTCAGCGCAAATTGAATGCAGGCCTTACCTGGGAGACACCTATCTGCTGGCGGGCTCCTCTCTGTGCGGCGGATATTCCTATTCTCTTTTGAAAAATTTCTTTGAAGAGACGCTGGCTCAGTTTGGCATCATACCTCAGAATTCCACATATGAGGTCATGAACCGTATGGCTATTGATGCAGCTGCCCATGGTGAGGCACTAAATGTAGACACAAGATTTTGCGGTACAAGGCAGGATGCTTCTATTACTGGCTCCATTCAAAATCTTAAGGTAGCAAATTTCCATCCTGGCGATTTTACCCTTGGGATCCTTCAGGGTATCTGCGATGAACTTTATAATTTGTATACACAGTTTCCAGAAGATGTAAAACCTATCAAAACCCTGGTTGGAAGCGGGAACGGAATTCGGATGAATCCTATGCTCCAGCAGCTATTTGCCAGTACATTTAAAGCTGAACTTACCATTCCGGACATAAAAGAAGAAGCCGCTTACGGCTGCGGCTTATTAGGGTTAAAATTAAGATAATAAAAGAACCATTCCGGCTCACTTCTGTAATTCCTTGTTTGAATAGGATTTCAAAGTGTACCGGAATCTGTGTTTATTTTAGTTATTCTTGTAAAATTCCAACTTTTTTATTCTGTTTAATTTAGACTAAAAATAAGTTTCTGATTATCTCTTTATAACTTTTTATACGTCCGCAAATCCTTATTTTATAGGCTTTACGGGTTTTTACTAATATCTGTATCAGTATCTTCCACCTGTTCTCTGCCTCTCTCCAGCCTTTAAATTAGATTTCACACTATAAGTTTGCGCTTCATAAAGACAGTAACTGAAAGATTATAGGATGTGATTTGGGGCGAACAATTAATGCATCAAAGGGTACTTTCATACCATTATATTTTTCATAATGTTGATAATGTCGGGTTTCCCTCTCTTGAGTTTTATCCCTTCGTCCCCCACGGCGAAGGGCACCCCGACTGCGTACATCTGTTTTTCCATCCGACTGATATACACAGCACTGCAATGGCCAGTAAGCAGATCATTCCCACCAGAACAACCTGATAACTTTCTGTTAAATCATAAATAAACCCGTACGCAGGAATCAGGATAATCGATGCAATAGGGGCACCCATAGAAACTTTTGCAAATATTTTTTCATAATCTTTCTGCCCATAAAACTTTATTGTGAGAATTGGTGCCAGAACCATGATTCCCGAGCTTATCAGACCATGTAAAAATGTGGATACGCTAAAAATCAGAAATCCTGTTCCACTTAATATAAATCCAATCACTGCAATAAGACCAATCCCCAGAATCCCATAACATGTCTTAAGGCTGCCAATTTTATCACTGATAATTCCAATTGCAATAGATCCAATGGCACTTCCAACGGAAGCAAATGCCAATGCATTTCCGGTCTCCCGGGTGCTATACCCCAGCAGCGAACCGTAGGTTGGAATATGCTGTGTAAATACTCCGATACCGGTGATTGCAATCATGAAAAACAGCAGTAAATAAAATGAAGTGGAACGAAGCGCTGTCTTTTCTGATATTTCAACCGTATCATGTACCTGCCCTTCTGTCTCATAATCCCCTTTTGATTTGTCATGATCCTGCTCATTTGTCTCCTGCTCATTTGTCTCCTGCTTATTTGTCTCCTGCCTTGCAGACTGGAAATCGACTGCTCCATAAGGCATTGTTTTTTTCTCTTCCGGTCTGTTTTTAAGTAGTATCAGGGCCGTTAATATAACTACTATAAATGTGGCTCCGCCGATATAAATATAACCGGACCGCCACCCCCGCTGGGAAATAATATTGGAAGTCACAGGCTGAAATACTGCTCCGAACAGCCCTACAAATGCCATTTGTATTCCCATCATCATTCCTGCTTTTTTTGAGAACCATCGGTTAATCAGGATTGGTCCTAACAGGCTCACCAGAATTGTAGCACCCATGGCATAGGGAATTGCTAAGAGATACCAGCCATATACAGCATTCATAAATCCCATTCCCACAAAAGAAAGCGCCTGCAGAATTGCACCTGCAATTGTGACGATACGAATATCATATTTGTTGATCAATTTTCCAGCAAATGGAAGCCATAAAACCATCACAATTGAAGTAATGCTAAAATATATTGACAGAGTTCCCATTCCCACTCCAATTTCCTGCGAAACTGGAAACAGGAACAGCCCGGATGTCATATTAATTCCACCTCCGGCAAATCCGCGGATCAATATAACACCCAGCAGAACGAACCATGCATAATGTAATTTAATTTTTTTCATTATCTACTTTCCGGCAATTATTTATTATATTCTTATATCCATTTTGATTCATCATCATGACTGCCGGTATTCTCCTTTATTTACTCTCATAAACAAGTTTCCTCCTTTCTCCCTTTTTTATTCGCTTATATAATTAATAACTTAACTCTTTGTTTCTCATCCTGAATCGAATAAAATATTTTTTTTATACGAATACTAATCTGGATTTTTAAAAAATTAGGATGGTGAACAAGTATGAAGAAACTTGAAAATAAAATTGCACTGATTACATCGGCAACAAAGGGTATCGGACTTGCCTGTGCCTTAAAACTGGCTGAAAACGGCGCTACAGTCTATATGGGCGTACGCAGATTAGAAGCAACCCGGGAAATTTGCGATAATTATAAGTCTAATGGATTTAAAATGTTTCCCGTCTACTTTGATGCAACTGACAAAGCCAGTTATACATCCATGGTTGAAGAAACTTTGAAAATTGAAGGCAGGATTGATATTTTAATTAATAATTTCGGAATCGGCAGGCCCGCTGAGGATCTGGATCTGGTAAACGGCAAAGAAGAGGCTTTTTTCGAAATTATGGACTTGAATCTGGGCAGTGTTTACCGCATAACCAAACTGGTAATCCCCCACATGATACAGGGCGGGGGCGGATCTGTTGTGAATATATCTTCCATAGGCGGTATGATTCCGGATATCACAAGAATCGGCTATGGTGTTTCAAAAGCGGCAGTTAACAACATCACCCAGCAGATCGCCATGCAGTATGCACGCCAGAACATTCGCTGTAATGCTGTATTGCCCGGTCTTACCGCTACAGATGCGGCACTAAAAAATATGCCCGAAGCATTTTTAAAATCTTTTTTGTCTCATGTACCCTTAAACAGAATGGCCACTCCCGAAGATATCGCCAACGCAGCCCTGTTTTTTTCCTGTGACGATTCATCTTATATTACAGGTCATATTCTTGATGTAGCCGGAGGATATGGAATCGGCACACCTCAGTATGCGGACATGATAAGGACAGCGGATCAATAATTTATAGTTCCACAGATTTGTAACTTCACTATTGACTAAATAAATGTGTAATTCCACTATCGTTAAAATATATGTTTTCAAATTGCTCTTTTTGATTTATAATCCTTAATATAATGTCATATTTTAATATTTCCTGCTTATAAGTGACTCAATACGGGACATGGAAGAATGGTTTGGTTTATACCTTTCGTTTGAATTGCCAAAACATATTGAAGTACTTCTAAAAGAGGAGGCCGAGCAATGAAAAACAATCCTGTAAACAGTGAATTTTTCCGTGAACAGGTAACACATGGGAATATGGATTTTCAGTTACAGCTTTATAAAGATATGGAATATCATGAAAAAGGTTTGATTTTGTATAATCATTGGCATGAAGAGGCAGAAATACTTTTCGTAACGGAAGGTGCAATCGAACTTGTAGTAGATGGCATCTCTATATTTGCCGAGAAAAATACCGTAGTGCTGATTCCACCGAATCTTCTGCATGGAGCTTACCAATACCAGGATCAGAAATGCCGTTTTACCTCTATTGTATTCCACCAGGATTTTATAGCAAGTAAGAACGGGGATATCATTCAGACCCAGCAGCTGGATCCTTTTTTTGACAATACATTTATCTCTTCCTATGTGTTGTCTCATAATGAGCGAAAAAATGAAACTGTGCAGCAGCTTTTAGCCGAGCTGATATATAATTATTCATCTTCAGAACCTTATCGGGAACTAATCATAAAAGGTTATCTCTTTCAGATTTTGTATCATTTGCTGCAAAAAGAGCAAAAACATAATCTGAAATCTGTCTCGGATTATGTCAATGAAGAGCGAAAAAAGAAAATTCTCAGTTTTATGGAGGAAAATTATCAAAACCCTTTAGACCTGGATGAACTTGCAAAAGCTATTTCCCTGAGCAAAGAACAGTTCTGCCGTTTTTTTAAACATTCTTTCCGCTCTACACCGGTTCATTATTTAAACAGATACCGCATTAACCGATCCATGGATTTGTTAAAGGAAACCAGTATGTCTATTATAGATATCGCAATTGAAGTAGGCTTTGAAAGCAGTAATTACTTTGCTGTTTCTTTTAAAAAAGCAACCGGAATGACCCCAAGCCAATTTCGTAAGATGACATGATTTTAATAATCTCTGACAGTATCGTAAATGCATTAACCTTGAAAAAATTATATAATACTGGCAAATATAATTTATAGGAGGTTCGCTATGTCATTCTTTACTCATGGAGACAATTATCTGGAATATCATAATGCCGGTGAAACATTACGGATTATGGCATGGGGCAAAAACAGCCTGCGTGTAATTTCTGTACCCAACGGACCGCTGGATCTTTCCAGCAGTGCACTGCTCCCACAGGAGGCAGTAGAAACGAACATTACAATCGGTGAAGATACTGCCTCGATTTCCAACGGAAAAATTTCTGCGCTCGTTGATACCCGTGGCTGGAACAGCGCCGCTGTCCTGACTTTTTACAACGATCGTAAAGATGTAATTTTAAAAGAAATAGATGGCGGAGGTGCGTTGATCCGCAGAGCCCGGTTCTTTAATCCTTATGCCGGCGGTGATTACCGCCTGAAAGTTACTTTTGAATCCGATCCCAGGGAAAAGATCTATGGTATGGGACAGTACCAGCAGGATATTCTGGACTTAAAGGGCTGCAATCTGGAATTGGCTCACCGTAATTCACAGGCATCTGTTCCTTTTTATGTCTCAAGTTCAGGCTACGGCTTTTTCTGGCATAATCCGGCGGTCGGCAGTGTATCTTTTGGTAAAAATACAACGGAATGGAGAGCCGACAGCACGAAAAAAATGGATTATTGGATTACGGTTGGCGATAATCCTGCTGAGATAGAGTCACAGTACAGTGGGGCAACCGGAAGGACACCCATGATGCCGGAGTATGGATTAGGTTTCTGGCAATGTAAATTGCGCTATTATAATCAGGAACAGGTTCTGAAAATAGCAAGGGAATACCACCAGCGTAAAATTCCGGTGGATGTATTCATTATTGACTATTACCATTGGCCCCGCTGCGGAGATTACCGCTTTGATGAGCACTTCTTCCCGGATCCTGCGGCAATGGTGGAAGAATTGCGCTCTTATGGCATGGAAATAATGGTATCTGTCTGGCCCCAGGTTGATTGGCGCAGTGAGAACTTTGAAGAAATGCAGCAAAAGGGATTGCTGGTGAAGACCGACCATGGTATGAATGTGCAAATGAATTTTCAGGGAAATAATGTTTTTTATGATGCCACTAACCCGGAAGCCAGAGAATATGTTTGGAATAAATGCAAAGACAATTATTATAAATATGGCATAAAAGCATTCTGGCTGGATGAAGCAGAGCCGGAATACGGTACCTATGATTATGATAATTATCGTTATTACACCGGCAGTGTATTACAGCAGGGAAATATCTATCCTAAGGAATATGCCCGGGGCTTCTACGAAGGACAGAAATCCAATGACCAGCAAGACATCTTAAACCTGGTACGCTGTGCATGGGCGGGCAGCCAGCAATATGCTGCTTTAATCTGGTCGGGAGATATCCACTCCACTTATCAGGACTTTCGGAATCAGATTGTTGCAGGATTACAGATGGGACTCTCCGGAATACCCTGGTGGACTACCGATATCGGCGGATTTCATGGCGGCAATATTTACGATGCGGATTTTCAGGAACTGCTTGTCCGCTGGTTCCAATTCGGTACATTTTGTCCTGTAATGAGGCTTCACGGCAACCGGCTTCCACGGGAACCGCTCAATAAAGCGAACGGTGAAGAAACAGAAGGCACCGGCGCTGATAATGAAATCTGGAGCTACGGTGAAGAGAACTACCATATTATGAAAAAATTTATAGAGATACGTGAACTGCTTCGTGATTATACACGAAGCCTGATGGAAGAAGCACATAAAGCAGGGGCTCCCGTTATGCGGGCAATGTTCTATGAATTTCCAGAAGACCCTCTTACCTGGGATTTAAAAACCCAATACATGTATGGCTCCGATATTTTAGTGGCGCCAATTGTAGAAGCTCACGCTTGCTCCCGCAAAGTATACCTTCCTGAAAACTGCAGCTGGACTCTTGCACGAACCGGTGAAGTTTTTGAAGGAGGCCAGTGGCTGGATGTTGAAGCAGATATTGATACGCTTCCTGTATTTCTCCGTGACGGAAGACAAGACTACCTGATCAGACAGATTTAAAATGTAGTTCAGAAACTTTCATTTATCAACAAAAAACAGGTTTCCCACAATAAAACGGCGTTATGTGCAGAAAAACTCACATACCGCCGTTTTGTAATTTAGCAATGAATTATTTAAAATTATTTATTGATAAGATCAAAATTCTCAAAATTCTTCAACAGGCAGAATAATCTCCGTCACCGCTCCAAACCCTTCATCCATATTTGAAAAATGGATCTGCGCTTTATCCCGATACATTAACCGCAGCCGCTGCACCGCATTTTGAAGTCCTACATGGCGCCTGCCGTCATAGACAATGTTTTCCCCCTCTTCCAGCGCTTTGAGGACTTTTGCAGGGAATCCTTTGCCGGTGTCTGACAGGGTAACGTACATGTATTTACCATCTTCGTGTTCTTCCAGCGCCAGATACATTGTGATTTCAATATGCTGATCCAGGGAAACTGCATGAATGACTGCGTTTTCAACCAGCGTCTGAAGCAAGAGTGCAGGCAGCAGACAGGCACTTACATCGTCATCCTGTATTACTTCAAAAGCAAATGCGCTGTCTCCATACCTGAGTTTCTGGATTCGGATATAATTCATCACATGCTTTAATTCCTCTGATACCGTCCGCTTAGACGAAGCATCCCGAAAAATATAGCGCATATAGTCAGACAGCATTCCGGTAATAGTTACAATTCTGGATTCATTTGCTTCCTCGGCAATCCCATGGATAATACTCAGGCAATTAAGGAAAAAATGTGGATTTATCTGCTCCTGAATATAGTCCAGTTCTATTTTCTGCCGTTCCAGTTCCTTTTCATAAATTTCAATTTTTAATTGTTTAATCTTGCGCAGAAGGCCTTTAAACTCATTGCTCGCCTGTTCCAGTTCAATAATATTGTTACTCCCGTTTTCATTGATCCACTGTTCCTCTTCTGTTCTCTTAAGTCCATCAATAAACTGCCTCATGGGAACTAAAATTTTACGATAATAATTATATGCACCAAACAAAAGACCCGCTGCAATCAGCGCTGCCAAAATTGTCAGAAACATCTGCATCTGAATTACATTTTCCAGTATTCCGTGCTCCGGATGGATAATCATGTATATTCTTCCGCTATATCCGATTTTGTAACTATACAATTCTCTCTGGTCTTTCGCCATGGATTTTTTAATCAGATCATTATAGTCGTAAGTCTGTGTATCTTCCACCGTCATAATATTCCCATCCGGCTTTTGTATAAACGGTACCACCTGATACCCTTTTGTCTTCTGTATCAGATTATGAAAGATCCATTCCACGGGAATCAGACAGCCGGATGCTACCCCATCTACATAGCATAAGCCTGCAATGTAGTCCTTTTCTCCATCATAAAAATAAGTCCATTTGGCAATATTCTCATTCCTCCCCTCTTTCAGGAATGACAACAAGCGCTTAATCTTTTCACTTTTCTGACTGGATCGGTAATAAATTCCAGTATCCAGAATCAACAGATCTGCATTACTGTCATAAACGTAAAAGTTACTCGCTTCCGCATATCTGATTTTCAGAATCTGATTCTGCTCCATAACATTTAGCAGCAGACTATAGTACTTCCCGTCTGTCGGTCCGATATCTGAAGGAATTTGTGCGATATCCAGTTCACGGCTCATACGTGTAATCTGTTCCGCATGAATTTGTTCTATGTCACGGTTGATCTGTGTCACATAAAGCTCCGCCGTATCTTTGATATATTGATAAGCCAGGGTTCTTGCCTGCTGCATCCCCCGGAACATAATAACCAGAACTGCCAGCAAAAGCAGAACCACCGGAACCAGTATTCGCAAAGTCATTTTTGCAAAACTTCCCCGCTTTTTATAAAACAGCCATTTTGTTATCTTCATTGAACCTTCTCCATTCACGCAAAACAGCACTTAGCAGCAACACAAAAGTGTGTTTCCGCTAAGCACTTTATTTACAATATCAGCCTTTATTTGCTTCCTGGTAAGCTTTAAATGCTGTATCATGAATCTTCACCAAATCCTGAAGTCCCATGGTATCCAGCTGTTTCAGATAAGCATCCCACTCAGTTTCAATACCGCCGTCCACAACCCAATGGGCAAACTGTGATTCCACATATTTATAAATATCTGTTCCAAGGGTAGTCAGCTGTGTCAGTTCTTCCTCCGTATATTTCAACATAGGCAGTCCAATATTCCGATCTGTATTCACATACTGTTCATTGACCTTATCTTCCGCAAGCTTGATACCGTCTCCCTGATCTTCCGGCAGAATAACCTTGGAGTAAAAATCTTCATTCATATATTTGGGACCAAAATCACGCATGGAATTAGACCAGGCGGAAGTATCCAGTGAGCTTCCATCGGTAGGAACCAGTACTTCATAAGTACCATCCTCATTCTTCTTGATCTGATCAGGTATGGATCCGTAATAGGTCTGCAATGACACCTCATCATCATAAAACTGATCCGCATATTGAAGCAGTTTTTCCGGATTTTTACAGTCCTTGGTCAACACCAGTTCACGGTCTGACACATCCAGAAAACTCGGTGCATATTCCACATAATGACCGCCGTCAGGACCCTCCAGCGCCGGTACTACCTCATACTGGTCAGCTACCGGACCGGCTACGGCATCAGCTGTCCATCCGGTAATTAACCCTACTTCAGCAGACTGTATTTTACTGGTTGCCATAGACGCTTCCTGGGTGAAAAATTCAGGATCCAGAATTCCTTTCTGGTACATCTCATTCAGCCACATGACACCTTCTTTATAATTCTCCTGGGTAGGAATAAATACTGGATTTCCCTCTGAATCCAGCCCCATATAATTATTGTCACGGCTTACGATTGTTGCAAATGGAGCCATCAGGTCACGCATCGTATTGCTGGCAACATACTGACTGGCATTTCCGGTAATTCCAATTTCATTTCCCTTATCTCCATCTCCGTCAGCATCTTCTGTCACAAATTTATAGAGTACGTCTTCTAATTCTTTATATGTTTCTGGCATTTCCAGGTTCAGATTCTGCAGCCATTTTTTATTGATGTACATACAGTTTCCATCCACCTTTGGACGCAGCGGTGCTTTTTTGGGAAGGCTGTAAATCTTACCGTCACGATCTGTAATTCTTGCTTTCAGTTCCGGTTCTTTTTCCAGCACTTTCTTCAGATTAGGCATATTCTGGTCAATCAGATCCGACAGTTCCAGAAAATAAGATTTGTTTTGCGCAATATCTGTATCCTTCAGACAAATATTTCCCCAGAATGCATCCGGCAGTTCTCCGGAAGCCAACAGCAGCGATTTCTGCTCCTGCCAGTCTGTATCGTAATAGACCTTCCAGTCGATCTTTACACCGCTCTTATCCTCCATTTCCTTCATAATTCCCTCATGAAGATAGTCGATTGGCCAGGTATCCGTCCAGCGTACAGTCACGATTGAAAAATCATTATCTGCACTTTCCGAAGGCTGTTCTGATTCCCGCGGACTCTCACCCTGACATCCTGCCAACATGGAACCGGCAAGGACTGCTCCTAACAACATACACATTACTCTTTTTGCTTTCATACTTTTTCTCCTTTTCTTTTCAATTACAGCTTTACTTTATCCTTTCAGAGACCCCAGCATTACACCCTTGTTAAAATACTTCTGCACAAATGGATACATGCACATAATCGGGAGACTGGAGATCACTATAATTGCATATTTAATCAGTTCTGCCGTCTGCTTTGCCTCTACTGCTGCCGCCCCGGTTGTCATACTGACAATGGTCTGGTTACTGATGAGAATATTCCTGAGCACCAGCTGTAATGGCTGAAGATCGGGATTGCGCAGATACACTAATGCATTAAAATAGGAATTCCATTGTCCTACCGCAGCCCACAGGGCGATAACCGCCAGCACTGCTTTGGATAGAGGCAGAACCATTTTGAAAAAAAATGTAAGTGTTCCGCAGCCGTCGATCTGGGCGGATTCCCAAAGTTCCTCCGGCAGGGTGTTTCCAAAAAAAGTCCTGGCAACAACAATGTAATAAGTAACCACGGAAAATGGTAAAACCATGACCCAGAAATTATCCAGAAGCTGAAATTGCTTGATTGCCAGATAAGTCGGTATCAAACCGCCAGTGAAAAACATAGGAATCAGAAAAAATACCGTTAAAAACTTTCTACCATAAAGATCACGGCGTGAAAGAGCATAGGCTGCCGGAATATTTGTTACCAGGGTTATTAAGGTTCCGATAACCGTGTATAGAATGGTATTCTTATATCCTATCCAGAGCTGTGCGTATTCTGCCAGCTTACGGTATCCCTTTAATGTAGGTCCTTTGGGAAAAAATGTGATATTCCCGGCAGCTACTTCCGCAGGATTACTAAAGGAAGCGATGATAATAAAATACATAGGATAGAGTACAATAATCAAAATAATAATGGCAATCCCATATAGAAAAATATCAAAGATTTTATCCTCTTTTGATTTTTTGATCTTCATTCGTTTTACTGCTTTTCCTTTTGATGTCAATGTTATCTCCCTCCTATATCAGTGATGTATTGCTCATCTTTTTTGAAATCTGATTCACCAGAAGCAAAAGTGCAAGGTTAATCACGTTATTAAAAAGTCCTATTGCAGCGGAGAGGCTGTATTGGTTGCTGATCAATCCCATTTTATATACATAAGTAGCAATGATCTCACTGGTTCCGCTGTTCAAGGTATTCTGAAGCAGATAAACCTTTTCAAATCCAATCCCCATAACACTGCCCGCACGAAGTATGAACATAATCGTTGCCGTTGGCAGCAGCATCGGAACATCGATATGCTTTAATTTCTGCCATTTACTTGCACCGTCCATGGTTGCTGCTTCATACAAAGACGGATCTACCGCAGATAATGCAGCTATGTATAGAATACTGTCCCAGCCCACATGCTGCCATGCCTCCGTCCATACATAGATACTGGGAAATGCTCCCGGTGACCCCATCAGGTTGGGCAATGTAACCCCTGCATAGCTTAAAAGCCTGGCAATAATTCCATGACTTGGTGATAAGAACAAAATGATCATACCGCACATAACAACGGTTGATATAAAATGAGGCAGATACATAGATACCTGAAAAAATTTCTTAAATCTGGTTCTGGTGATCTGATTACACATCAATGCCAGTGCGATTGGCAGCGGAAACGTGACAACAATCGTATACAGACTGATCACAAGGGTATTACGAATCGTGGGCCAGAATTGATAAGAGTTGAAATACTGTTCAAAGTTCTTCAGTCCCACCCATGGACTGCCTAAAATCCCTCCTGCCGGTGTGAAATTCTTAAAGGCAATTATTACCCCGTACATGGGATAGTACATAAACAACAGCATAATTATAATTGCCGGAAGCATAAGCAGGTATAATGCTCTGCTTCTCTTTATGCCTTTTTTCATAACCTGAAACCTTTGTTTTGGTATAACAGCGGTTTTTGATTTGCGCATCTTCCTTTCCTCCCTGTTCAATGATAAACATATTATATAAAATGCACCGATTCTTTTCTGTAATTATTAAGTTGTGCACTAACAAAAAAGAGGCGGATTTCCCACCTCTTTCTATTTCCATATAACAGATTTTTATTATTATTCCGTTTTTTTGATAATCAAACATGAAATTTGATCATTGCTGATTCCTTTCTTTCGCTTTTCTCAGCCTGTATTCATTTGGTGTAACACCCGTTAAATCCCGGAAGGTCTTACTAAAGTAAGAAAAATTACTATACCCGACTTCCATTGCTATTTTACTCACCGGAAGCCCGGTCTCCACCAGATATTTTCTTGCCCTCTCCATTCTTCTGGATGCAATATAAGAAGTAATTGACACCCCGGAAGCATTCATAAATATGCGGGAGATATAATCTTCCGACAAATAAACCTGTGCAGCTAATGTCTTTCTGGACAGGTCTGCTTTTAGGTTCTCTTCGATGTATCGCTTCAGGCACTCAGCCACCGATTCCTGTCTCCGGTCACATTTTTGATTTCCTTCCAGCTTTTCAAACAGAAAACGGATAAAGGTCCTCCAGCTTTCAATTGTCCGGTAAGCCTCTTTTTCATAGTTTTCTAACTCCTGCATATCAAATATAGATTCCAGAACCTGTCCACGCTCCCGCAGATGCCTGTCTGTCAGTTCCATGATTTTCTTATGCAGTTCCTTCAGAGTGTGAACCGATAAAATGCCGTCTTTCGCATTAGTATCGGTACAATCCAGTATTTCCTTCTGTATATGCATAAAATCTGCGGACTGTTCAAGTTCTGCAAACCAACTGTCAGCCGGAAGACAGACCCCGGCACCAGCCTCCCGGGATTCCTGTTTCAGCCAGTCTGCTTCGTATAAGACAGGATTATCCCCCGGCACTGTATCCATCTCCATCTGCTCTAAATGTTCCAGACTAGACTGCAGTTCTCCCACCTTTCCCATATTACCGGCATAAATACAAACCGGCTGTGAAAGCACCCTTTGTAAACAGCGGCATAACTCCTGTTTTTTTTCTTGCATACGGAATGGACGCGGCTCCTTCCAGATTAACATCCATTCACAGACATCTACGCGGATCAGCGCTTCCGCCTGTCCCCGATCCAGTATCTTTCTTACATTACTGCTTACCAGAATCTGAAACCGCACAGCATCTTTTTTCCCACTATGATCCCGATCCGGAAAAATACGTATAAAATTCAGGCTAAACGCCGTATCCCCATAAATCCGGTGCAATTCCTTTTCTGCTTCCAGATGCTTTCTGGGATTTTGTGATAACAGGCACATTTCCCATAAAGTCAGATTTCTGTTCTCACCACCATGATCCTCTGCCTTTTCCATTACCCGCTTAATACTCCTCTGCAGCGCTATTTCCAATTCCTCTGTGGTTACGGGTTTTACCAGATACTCACTGGAATTGAGCTGCATTGCTTTCTGTGCATAGCTAAAATAAGCATAACTGCTCAGAAATATACATTCCACCGGAAGCTGTTTTTGCCGTATCCACTCCAGCAGTTCCAGGCCGCTTCCCTGGGGCATCTCAATATCCGACAGCAAAATCTGTATCGGCATTTCCTCAAGCAGCTTTATTGCCTGGCGGATATTACTGGCCGTGAGGACATTACTGATTCCAAGACTTTCAAAATCAACCGTCTTTTCCACCTTTTCCGTTACCAGCCTGTCATCATCTACAATCAACATACTTATTTCCATAAACATCTCCCCTTCTGCAGTATCCCCATAATTTTTCTGCCATAGCCAAAAGCTGTCTGCTTCATACCATTTTTATTGTTTTTTCTATTTTAGCATAATATGGGTGGTATTTCTACATCGACATCGTCTTCAAATGTGTATGTGCTTACTTACTTGATTCCAATTTCATATCATGTTACCTTCATAATATACCATGCCAAATTTATCACATTGACTTTACCCTTAGGGCAAGGTGTAAGATAGAGACAAGCGAAAAGGTTCGCTGGAAGGAGGATATTCGATGTTATCGATTGGAGAGTTTTCTAATATATGCAAAGTATCAACAAAGACGCTTCGTTACTATGCGGAAATCGGTCTCATTCTGCCTGATGAAATCAACCCGGAAAATGGTTACCGGTATTATTCCGTGGAACAGTTAGAAACCATGTTATTTATCAACCGCCTGAAATCATACAATTTTTCTTTAGAGGAAATCAAGACCATCCTCGGTTCGCAGGAATTGCAGGATGAAAAACTTTATCAGGAACTGATCCGGAAGAAAAAGGAAATTGAGCAACAGGTCACAGAATTTCAAAAGACGTTAGACCAGCTCAATCATGATATTACAATTTTAAAACAGGGTAAATCCATTATGTCATATTTGGAAAACATTGATGTGCAGCTTGTAGAAGTTCCTGTGATGTATCTCCTGTCTATTCGAAAAATGGTTACCGAATGTGATATTGCAGAAGAATATGGAAATTGCTACGGTAAAATATTCAGAAAAATAGCAGATGATAAATTAACTGTACTTGCCCCGCCCATGGTACTTTTCCACAGTGCAGACTTTAGCCCGTTTGGGTTGGATATAGAATTCGCAGTCCCAATCAAAGAGTATGTTACGGGGACAAGGGATTTTCACCCCGGGCTATGTTTAAAAACAGTCGTACACGGTTCTTATTCCGACTTGTCTTCGGTATACACGAAGCAGCGTGAGTGGGCGGAAAAAGAAGGCTATGAAAACAATAATGCCCTTTATGAAGTATATGTAACTGACCCTTCCCAGGCTGCAGATGAAAGTGAACTGTTAACCGAAGTTTATTACCCTGTCAAAAAAAGGTTTGATCTAAAATCATTGCAGCTAAACAAAATTTCTAATTAAGGAGAACTTAAAATGAACCTGGAAAAAATAACAGAGTTAGAAAAGAAAATACAGAAAGATTATAGCAATACAGCTGGCATCGTTGTACAAAAAGAAGGAAAAATACTCTATGAAAATTACTTTAATGAATGCAATGCTGACAGCCGGATCCATGTTTATTCCGTAACAAAAAGTATTGTTTCCATATTGATTGGCATTGCCATAGACAAGGGTAAAATTAAAAGTATCGATCAGAAAGTATTGGATTTTTTCCCGGATTATACCGTTAAATCCAGAGAAAAAACCATACAGAATATTACCCTTAAAAATCTGCTGACCATGACAGCTCCATATAAATACAGAGTTGCTCCCTATATAAAATATTTCACAAGCGACGACTGTGTAAAATTTACCCTGGATTTATTAGGCGGGAGGGGTAAAATAGGAGAATTCAGATATACACCGCTGATTGGACCGGATATTATGACGGGCATTCTTGTCCGGGCAACCGGGAAGTCTGTATTAGATTTTGCAGCAGAAAATCTATTCGCACCATTGGGAATTACAGTAGAGCGAAATCTGATTTTTCATAATAAAGAAGAACAAATGGAGTTTAACAAATCTAAAACGATCAGTGGATGGGCCACAGACACAACCGGCATAAATACAGGAGGCTGGGGTCTGACGCTCTCTCCACTGGATATGGCAAAAATAGGTCAATTATACTTAAATGACGGAATGTGGGATGGTAAACAAATTGTATCAGCTAAGTGGTTAGATGAGAGCACAAAAGTACACAGCCAGTGGAAAAAACAAAATCTGAATTATGGATATCTATGGTGGATTATGGATAAAAAAGACCATGTCTGCGCTGCTATGGGCGATGGGGGGAATGTAATATACTTTCATAAAAAGAAAAATATGGTAATATCCATCGCTTCCTTTTTTGTACCAAAAGCTAAGGACAGGCTGGAACTGATTAGAGAATACATCGAACCCATTTTTGAACATTGTTAATTTCTCGCATTGGCACACCCCGTATAGGAAATGTGAATAACCTGCAGGACGTCAGTGTTCGTATTCCCGCAGGCTTTTTAAATGTGATAACAGGTGTTGCCGGATCAGGAAAAAGTATGCCAAGGTGAGACACTTACAGCAGGCTGCTTGCGGGAAGCATGTGCTTTATAGAAACCGGATAAATCGGTATCAACTCATGTTTCCCATAATCGAAATAAGTGCCATCCAACATATTCGCCAGCGTATTGATTCTCCTGATTTGAATAATATTTTCTCCATCTTTCAGGTATTCCCGTCTGCATTCCCACTGATATGGGGTATATGCCCTCACACCCAGGCTGTGTCCGTTCATCCGGACTTCCAGACATTCCAGACACGTATCTTTAAAATCAAAGTCCAAGATGAATGTTTCCGGCATTTCCTGTATTACAAAGCAAACCTCCTTAGTAAAGGTAAGCGTCCCGCTGTAATAAGGAAATCCTTCTGTAAAATCAGGAGAAAATTGAGCCGTCTCCGGTTTTTTAATCAATTCACGCTTCTCGTTAACACCAAAGCTGCCTATGAGATACAGCGGATCACGAATCCCGTCCGACTCTATCGCAACTTCTACCTCCACTGAAAGTATATTTACATCCGGAATCACCCATTGGGAAATATCACAGATTCTATTATTTTGATCATTGATAAAAACCCCTTTAAAATCTTTTTCTCTGATCTCATTCCCATTAATGCAAATCACATAATTGCCGGTAATAGTCCGCTTATCCAGTAAAAGAGCAATATTTTCCGGCATTTCCTGTATTTGAAACGTTGTTCGATAAGAAACGTTCACCGGATATTGGATATGTACCTGCTTCGGTGTCCCAAAATCACTTTCGAATTTAAACTGTTCGGCAGCCAATACCGGTTGTTCTGCGCATTGTTCTGCAAATGTCTTTACCTCCGTGTCTGTCCAGTGAATCTGATCCAGGGACATCTGAAACTGATCTATTCTAAGAATATTGCCCCCTGATATTTCTATCTGCATAGGCTCTTCCGTTCCAATTGTTACTTTAGGTAATTTGGATGATAATGCGGCTTCCCTGCTCTCTCGGGGCGAAAAGCAGATACACTTGCTTTCCAGCGGTGCAAATTCCAGAGTAAGTCCTTCTTCTATCGTACCAAGCCGGTGCTTTTCCCCATTATCCAGGCAATACTGTTCTGCCGAAAAACACAGATGCTTCCTTTTATTTTTTATTTCTGCTTCCACATAATCCATCCCCTGGTTTGCAAGTAATACATAGATATTGCCCTCTTCATCCGCACGAATAGAAGTTATGAATTCTTTCCTGTGCTCTTCGTTAAGACAGATTTCAAAGGGGGCATCTACAATTCTCCTGCAACAGCTGATCATTGCTTCTTCCATACCTGCATCCTTAAATGCACCTGCAGACGGCAGAAATGTTACCTGATCCGGATATTCCGTTAACAGATGACGCCACTTCATTTCCATCTCCTCATCAGTAATTCCAGTGTCCAGGGATTTATCCGGAAGCTTCCCAAGAAA
Organism: Robinsoniella sp. RHS; assembly: GCF_001029355.1. Lineage (NCBI taxonomy): Bacteria > Bacillati > Bacillota > Clostridia > Lachnospirales > Lachnospiraceae > Robinsoniella > Robinsoniella sp. RHS. The sequence continues at coordinate 19,965 of NZ_JNGB01000032.1, read as the reverse complement.
TAGAAGATGCCCTCCCCCTCTCAGGAATTCCATAAGCTTATTGAGCGCTTCTTTTTCATAGAAAAATGCCGGTGGGATAATTACCAGTCCATAAGATGCCCTGCCCATTATCAATCTGCCATTTTTCACTTCAAACTGAGGAAGCATCTCAGAATCCAGATGATCGTACTGTAGCTGATTTAGCAGAATGGTCTTGGTAGTATAAACCCAGTCATCCCTGATCTGATCACAAAGCTTCTCTTCTTCCTGGTCTTCTCCCCGGTAAGGAAATCCCTGAAAAGGATCACCCAGAAGGGACCACAACGTTGGTGACGGATCCAGAACAGCAATGGAACAGATCTCTTTTGATTCGGAAATAAATACAGACATGCGCCCTACATAGTCAGCCAGCTGACGATATTCTTTCCAATAAGGATTCTGAAGAAACTGTGACGGAGGTGCATCGTGTTTCGCAATGGAATCAATGGTATAATAAAATGCATGGAAGTTGAACATATTGATACCGCTGCATCCCAATCTGTCAATCATCCATTTTGCATCCTGCATGGTCATCGTCCAGCCCACACTATGAAAACTTTCAATTAAAGCCTGTTTCCTGTCCAGCTGCTTTGCAAGAGAACCAACTGCATTTGCACTGTACCGGAAATGCCGCAGGTATTTGTCATAAATCCATTCCAGGCTTTTTCCCGCTTTTTCATGAGCAGTGTCTCCACCCGGAATTGTACTGTAACGCTGTGTGGATAATCTCATAAAAGGAACCTCGGCAGCATAGGAAAGATGGTGTTCTTCGCACCAGTCCGCAACCTGTTTATGATAGCTTTCCACAAAAATCTGATGAACTACATCATACATATCATAGCGGATTTTATAAGCATTTTCCCAGGTATGGTTGTGAAGTGCGGGCAGATTATCCAGCAGGGAATACCCTTTTCTCTTTTCAAATTCTTCCGGAACACGCCTGGACCAGGGAATGGGGCTTAACATCCCCACTTCATCGGAAAACATCCCCATTACGGTGTCTCCAAACCGGTCCCCGATCTGCCTGGCATATTTTTCATGGGTAGTCTCCAAAAATGTTCGGACTGCCCGGGGATTACAGGGATCAAAAAATCCTCCGTAATATTTAAAATCCCCAAGCGGCGCCTGTCCGTAAATTTCAATCCTCCAATCTCCCTGCGGCAGTGTCACCACCAGTACTTCCCTTGGTCCGTATGTGAAAAATCTTTTGTTATTATAAGCTGTCAGTCCTGTTTTCTGATAAATTTCTGTCTGCTGCAGATTCCCAATGAAATCCTTTAGATCAATCCGATGCTCCGGATCACACTGTCCATCCACAACCTGAAAAGCGGCTGCATAGAGAATTTCTTCAAATTCCAGCACTCTGGTGAATTCCACACCGCCTTCCGCTTCAAATGCATAGTGATGGAGAACCATATGCTCCGCTTCCGGATGACGGAGCAATACCTCTCCTCCGCTCATGCCAGAAGGATAAGGGTATTCATCATACAACCAACTTTCCAGCCCATTTTCTTTTGCTTTCTGGCAGGCAAATTCGATCAGTTCGAACCACTTTTTCGAAAGGTAAGGCACCGTTTGCCCCTGTCTTGGGCAGATAAACATTCCTCCCAGCCCTTTTTCTGACATCTCTTCTATCTGATGCTCTATTTCCTCTTTCGTAATATCTCCGTTCCAGAACCAGAAAGGATGGATACGGTTTTCTTTCGGCGGATTGCGAAATGCTTCTTCCCAACTCATAACTGCCACTCCTTCGGTAAATATTTCCGGGTATTTTGCAGCATTTCATTTATCAGGGATTCTGTCTGTTCCCCAGAAAGCCGCCCATGAATCAGCGGATCATGAAGAAATGCTTCCATTAACAATTGTCTGTCACAGGTAAGCGCAGCTTTTAAAGTGCGCTCATGATTTTCCAAATGCGGCATGGTCAGTTCCAGAATACTGCATGGAAGTTCTCCTGCATAAAGTGGCTTTATGGAATCCCTTTCGAACAGGGCATTTGTTTCTACTACCGCATCTAACGGAAGATTTCTAATCTGTCCTGCCGTATTCGGAATATTTACATTGCTTACAACTCTGGTAAGCCCACACAGCGCTTTAATTAAAGCGATTCCTTCTTCTCCGGAATCCTCCAGTTTCATTTCTTCCTCACCGGATACCAGACGCCTGCTCTTTTGAAGCCGTTCTTTTAAATCCTGTTTTCTCCATTCCACCGTTGTCAGTCCGAATTTCCAATGTGCCGCAGTCCCTGGATCTTTTAAATAGATATCACCAGGTAGAAACTCAGCCAGATGGCGGTCACCCGCTGCGGCGATCAGACCATATTTACAAAACAGGTCAAATTTCACCCGGTGTGCACAGTTGAAGGTAGAATTTGCCCAGTTTTTATCATTTTCCTCATACCCTTCTTCGAAGTGGTGTTCAACATAATCACGGTAAACAGGCAGCAGGTCGATTCCCTCATAAGATGCCTGGTCAAACCATGTAAAGTGATTGATACCAAGAACATTTACATGGATGTCACTGCGGTCAATCCCTGTCAGCTGAGTGGTTTCCTCCAGAATTCCCTTTAATACTTTCTGAGTACCGAATACTTCATGACAGCATCCAAATGCTTTTATTTTCGGGAACACATGATATAAAGTCTTAACACAGATGCTCATGGGATTGGTATAATTGATAACCCATGCTTTTGGTGCAAAATCCTTTATGCCCTCTGCTATTTTTACAAACATCGGTATAGTGCGCATTGCCCGGATCATTCCTCCCGGTCCTGCCGTATCTCCTACTGATTGGTAAATCCCATATTTTTCCGGAGCATGTACATCGGACTGCATTTCATCAAAAGTTCCCGGCAGAATAGATATAATAATAAAATCACTTCCGGTCAGGGCATCCTCCAGACGCTCTGCCACCTGGTATTTCCATTTTCCTGGCGTATCTGCTCTTGCTGTGAGCGCATCACCTATCACTTTATTGTGACCGGCTGCTTCCTGATCCATATCATACAGGCACACGGTTCCGCCAAGTGCCTCTTCTTTAGCCAGATCTCCCATAAATACCCATGCCCAGCCCCGGGAGCCTCCGCCAATATAAGTTATTTTCATGTCTTTTATTTTATGGTCCTTATACATCATCTTCGTTTAACATCCTTTCTTACTCATTCCGGAAAGGTCATTGTAACAGCATCTTTCCCTTAGTTTATTTATTTTTTACATTGGCATCATATTCTGCTTTTAACTGGGTCATTTGATCTGCCCAATCATTCAAAAATTCCTGAGCACTGGTATTTCCCAGCAGTACATTCTGAAAGCCTTCGACCAGAACATTCTGATGGAGATCATAATAACCGATTACATTGATTGGCAGTGTTGCAAGTTCCGTATTTTCATCTAACAAAGCATCCGCAGCCTCTTTAATCGGTGCTGCTTTAGCTACCCAGTCATCCTCCAGGGCTTCTTTATTACAAGGTACCTGACCGATTTTTTCGTTGAACTTACTGCTGCCATTTTTCTCACATAAATAACTGATAAACTTAAATGCTTCCTCCGGGTGTTTGGAATTGTTGAAAATGGATACTCCCATACAGCCATTCGATACAATTACTTTTGTATCTTTTTTAGAATTCAGGGTTACCAGGGAATCAAAATTTTCCGCCCCCAATGTATCTCTGTGCAGTCCATATGATCCAAGATTGTGGAAGATCATCGCTGCAGATCCGGAGTCAAAGGCGGAAATCATTTCCGTTGCCCCGTTGGTAATATCACTCTCCGGCGTATAGACATTATAAATCTTTGCAAAGCTGTCTAAGAGCTGCACATGCGCAGGGTCGTTAATTGTGGATTTCCCATCTTCATCAAACATCTGGGTGATACCGGAATACTGATACATCATCTGCTCGAACTGCTGGGAATTTCCGGCACCGCCGCGAAGAGAGAATCCGTAAATACCCTTTTCTTTATTTGTTGCTTTTTCCGCAGCTGTAATAATTTCATCCCAATCCTCTGGTACCTGTATATTTGCTTCTTTTAGAATATTCGTATTGTACCAAATTGCAGGAATAGTAACAGTTTGTGCCAGCCCATATGTTTTTCCGTCCGGAGCCATGTCCCGGATACTCTCCTGGAATACTTCCAGCTGCTGATCTGCATCCGCCCATCCAGCCAGATAATCATCTAATGGAACCAGGGCATTTTGAATAATAAAATCGCTCATCCAATACTGGGACACAATGCCGCAGTCCGGTGCAGTCCCTCCCTGAATTGCCACATCATATTTAGATTTCGCCTGATCAGCCGGAACAGGGACGAAATTTACCTTAATATCCGGATTCTCTGCTTCAAACTCTGCAATTATCTGTTTAAAAATTTCCGTACGAACCGTATCCGCATTATTATCCCAAAAAGAGATCTCCACTTTCCCGCCTGCTGCATCAGATTTCCCCGACTCCGTTTCCGAACTGTCTGCTGCTGCATTGTTATCTGCCGAATCTTTTGATCCGGAACTGCATCCTGCGAACAAAACTGCTGCCATAGTGCAGCTTAAAAGTAACGCTGTAATTTTTCTTCTTTTCATTTTCCTTATCTCCTTCATCATCTTAATTTCCAAACGCATCTCACCCTTTGACTGCTCCTGCACTTAATCCGCTTACCAGATATTTCTGCAGGTAAGCAAATAAACCTACCGGTATAGACATAGCAATCAATGCACCTGCAGCCATAGCTCCATATTTCACACTGTATTCTCCCTGCATCATTTTCAATCCGATTGGCACCGTATATTTAACCGGATCATTTAAGAACATCAAACCAAATAAAAACTCATTCCAGCATCCTATAAACGCAAAAGCTGCTACAGTGACAATGCCCGGTACCAGCATAGGCAGTACTACTTTGAATACCCCCTGGGTTCTGCTGCATCCATCAATCTGGGCGGCTTCTTCCAGTGCTATGGGTACACCCTCAACAAACCCTTTCATTAAAATACAGTTAAAAGGAATCTGAAAAGTAATATTTACAATAATCAGGGACAGATGGCTTCCAACCAGATGCACACTGTTAAAAATGTTAAACAGCGGAACCAGCAGCACCGCCGCCGGGATAAACTGTATCGCCAGAAGAAGCCCTAAGAAGGCCATTTTCCCTTTAAATTTATACCTGGTCAGTGCATATCCGACCATAGTAGCTATAACGATAATAAACAGAACAGAGATTATGCTGATTTTCAAACTATTTAAAAAGTAAATATCAAATCCCGCATTTTTCCATGCCTCAACAAAGTTAGCAATCGTGGCATTTGAAGGCAGGTAGTCTACCGGAAATTTTAATATATCCTTTTCATTTTTCAATGACGTAACAATTGACCAGAAAATCGGAAAAATAACAAAGATATTAATCAGTATAAGGGGCAGCCAGCGTAAAAAAAGGATGACGCTTTTTTTCTCTTTCATTTGTTAATCCTCCTCCTTTCCAAAACCGGATGCTTTGATATATACAATCGCCACTACTGCCAGAAGTGCAAAACTGACAACGGAAATCGCAGACCCATATCCATAATTATTTGTTTTAATCGCCTGGTTGGCAATCAGCATACTAATTGTGGTAGTCTTACCAATGGGTCCTCCGCCTGTCAGACTGTATATCAAATCCACACTATTGAATTCCCAGATTGTACGAAGCAGTGTTGTGAGCACAATGGTATTTTTCAGCATGGGAAGCGTCACATATAAAAATGTCTTTACCCGGCTGCTGCCATCCACCCTTGCTGCTTCGTAAACTTCTCCCGGAAGTCCCTGCATTGCCGCCAGAATACTGATTGCAAAAAACGGGATACCACGCCAGAGTTCTGCTGCGGCCACAGAGCCGAATACCAGGTTCGTATCTGCCAGCCATGCCACATTTTCTTTGATCAGTCCCAGCCTCATTAAAATATCATTCAGTACTCCAAAATGCTGATTAAAAATCAGACTGAACAATACCGCGGTCAGAACGCCCGACATCGCCCATGGAACAAAAGTCAATGCTCTGAATATCCCCCTGCCTTTAAATTTCTGATTCAGAATAAGTGCCACTACCATACCAAAAACCAATTGAAGCCCAACCTCCACAACTACCCATTTTACCGATACTCCCAACGCTGTATAGAATTCTTTATTTGTAAAAATACGAATAAAATTATCAAATCCTACAAATCCATTCATATAAGGTTTCGTGGGGTTATAATTCTGAAACGCCAGATAAAAAACCTTTCCAAGCGGATAAATTAAAACAAATGCGATAAGACAGACCGCCGGTAATATTAACAGATAAGGAGTCCAAACTACCTTATTTCTTCTTACATTTTCCATTTCTGCACCCTTTGCAGTACAGCAGCTCCTGTCTGCTATGCTGCCGCAATTAAATCAGGTTGAAAATCACTGCGTTGCTTCCTTTCACTTTCATATTTTCTTCAACCCTTACCACTATTTTCATTCTGTAAATACGTATCTGAACATTGCTAACACCCTGCCCCGGTTGCCTCCCTCATTTTTTGACTGTTGTTATTTATTATCAGACACGCTTTAATCAAGTACTTGATACAAACATCCGCAAGTTCATGACACTTACGTTTTTTCGGGATGTTTTTATTTAAACACACATTCTGAGGTTCGTAAATTCGATAAATTTAGATCATATTATAATATCTTTGTGAATTTGCTTTTTGCATCCAAAAATATTTTAAATATATTGACAAGGGATTCATCAGCCTCTATGATTAATCTAAATTTTAATTCTCAGTAATACAAGTTCCACTATAACAGATAAAACGGAGGTCCTGATATGAACCGTCTGCTTTCCAGATTTTCCCTGCGCTTCGTTATTATTATATTCTGCCTGCCCTTTCTGATTTTGCTAACTATCACCTTTATGGTCTTCTATCAGACTGGTACCAGCCGGTTTTCTAAAATGATGGATAAAAATACCAGAACGCTGGTTGCACAGACGCGGGATTCCATAAATGACAGCCTGGAAAATGTATATTATCTTTCGAACTCATTGACTTCTTCCCATACATTTTATAAAATCCATGATAATATTGGAAATAATAAGGCACCGGTCACTCCTGAAAAATACCTGGAATTCTCCAAAAGCCTGCGCAGCTTTCTGGAACATAATCCTACTCTGATTGACTCGATTGGGGTATATTTTACTGATAACTCTGTAAATTTGTATCTCTCCAATAAGATTAACTGCGTAATGCAGCCCTCTTTTCAATTTTCAGATTATTATAATCGGTGTGCTCCTTTTCAGCTGAACTGGCTCACTTCCAGAAATGATTATCCTTACGCTGTAAATGCTCAGGATGAGGCTCCCGGTTACAGCCTTATTGAACTGCTAGGCAGTACGGATACTGATCTTAAGGGATTCTTTCTCATAGGAATCAATGACCGTCTTTTCACGGACCAGATTAAAAACTGCCGGCTCACAGAAAACAGCAGTGTAACCATCCTTCAGGACGGTAAGCTTGTCTATCAGGATACCGCAGTCTTCGGAAATCATACACTGGACAATCTGACTGAAACTGAATTGATACAGATCAAAGAGAAAGTTGCAGCGCAGCCCGAAGCTGACAGCCTCTCTTTTGCACTCAGCGGTCATTATGCCGTTTACATGCCGCTGAGTCTGGAAGGTGCAGGTGTTTTGGCAATCATACCAATGGATGAGATGTTTCTGGACTATCGGGATTTTTCCAACACCCTGGCAATTCTGGCTGTTATCGTTCTCGCCGGATGCGCTATTTTATACCTGCTGATTTCTCAGATGCTTTCTTTTCCAGTTGTAAACCTATTAGAACAGATTGACCACATACAGGCAAGCACCCTGGCAATTCCCATTCAGGGAAGCGGGAGCAAAGAAATGCTGCGTATCAGCCAGGGAATCAACAATCTCTTATCCCGTATCCAGGTGCTGATGGATTCGCTTCAGACAGAAATGCAGGCAAAACAGATTACTCAGCTTCAGGCACTTCACTCTCAAATAAACCCTCATTTTATGTACAATGCACTGGATGCCATGAAACAATTATGTGAGCTGGGAGAAACAGAAAAAGCAGGACAGATGATTGACAGCCTCGCCATGTACTATCGGATCGGTGTGAGCAAGGGGCGGGATATCATCCGCCTGAATGAGGAATTAACTCATACGGATATGTATCTGGGTATTTTGAAAACCAGATTCGAAGATTTCCACTACGAATTTACTATTCCCCGGGAGCTTATGGACTGCACTATCATTAAGATAACGCTTCAACCCATTGTTGAAAATGCCCTTTATCATGGTCTTCGCCCTTACCGTACCGATGGGCATATCCGGATCACAGTCAGCCGTGAACAAAATGATATCTATATCCGGATTGAAGATGACGGTGGGGGAATGGCAGAAAATGTGTTAGAGGAAATCAGAACCTCTCTGAATGCCCCCGCCTGTACGTTTAAGGATCAGTCAGTAAAAATTTACGGCGTGAAAAATGTCCATGACCGTATCCGCCTTACCTACGGAAAAGGTTACGGACTTTCCATTCAAAGTGAATTAGATAAAGGAACTGCAGTAACAATCAAAATACCTTATAGAAAAGAGGAATGTATAAATGACGAAAATACTATTTGTGGATGATGACGCCATTGCCCGCCGTAATATCGAAAACAGGATTCATTGGGCACAGAATGGTATGGAACTTATTTACTCTGCCAGAGACGGCATAGATGCATTGGAGTATATGAAGGATCATAAGCCGGACATTATTATCTCAGACATAAAGATGCCGGTTATGGACGGCATTGAAATGGCGATGATCGCAAAGGATTATTACCCGGATCTTAAATTTATTTTTCTCTCCGGATATAAAGAATTTGAATATGCACAGCAGGCACTTAAACTAAACGCGGTTGATTATTTAACCAAACCGGTTGATACCGGGCAGCTGCTTTCTATAATCAAAAAAGCCCAGTCCCAGCTGGAAAAAGAAAAAAATATTGATCTTATCCTCCAGGAAAAATATCCTCTGATAAAACGACATTATATCTCCAAACTGATGAGGGAAAATTTTCAGGAAATGGATGATTCCGTATTTAAAGCCTTTGATATTAATTTAAATCAGGGGCTGGGCGTTGTGGGTTTTATAGACTTTCCCTATGGGCAGGATCAGCCCCTGGATTATATTGGCACCCGGATCCAGGATCTTTGCAATATGCTCACCTCAAAATATAAGGGCAGTTTTTTCTTCTGCATGGATACTATGGAAATCTTCATGGTTTATACCAACAGCGACAGCAATGCCAGATCCCGTTTTGAGGAATATCTTAGGGAACTGGAATCCTTTGTGAACCTTTATCTGGATTCTGTCTTTCACACTAAGGCTGTTTTTCACTATGGTACCACCATGCATAACCTGAATGATTTCTACCAGTCTTACCAGACCGCCCAGCAAAGCCTGAACTCAGAAGCAGACAGTCTGCTCTTAAACATAAAAAAATACATCGAACATAACTATGGAAACTCCGAACTGAGCCTGATCATGATCGCCAGTCATTTTAACATTAATCACTGTTACCTGACCAGTATTTTCAAAGCTAAATTCGGTATCAATCTCTACGATTTTCTGATCCAGATCCGTATGGAAAGGGCAGGCGCATTTATCCGTACTACCCAGTTAAAGAATTATGAAATTGCCGAACGGGTGGGCTATAAAAACAGCCAGTATTTCTCCGTCAGCTTCAAAAAATATTTCAGCTGTACGGTAACGCAATATCGTGACCGTGTAAAAGACCTGATCAGCTGAAACCCGGCGTGTCAGGCCCATTTTTTCTCATCTCACCCGGTGAAATTTTATACCTATGCTGAAAGACACGATAGAAATAATTGCGATTGGTAAATCCCAGTTCCTGCATTACATAAGTAACCGTCCTGCCTTCTTCCGCCAGCATTCTCTGTGCCTCTTTTAATGCGAAGGACTGACTGTATTCCCCAAGGGTCATGCCGGTATACTTTTTTACAATACGATTCAGATAATCGGGATGGTAATTGAAAGCTAAGGATATATCTTTTCTGCTTACCGCACGGTGCTCCTGCTCTAAATACTGCGTCAGACGCACAAACAGATGATCTTCTTTTCCTGAATCCAAACGAATATGGCTCATCCTGAATTTTTCCCCGTCTTCGAAAAGTTCAAATAACGAGCATAGGATACCCTGTATAAAAAAGAGGCTGCCTGTTTTCGTATTAAGAAGCTCTACTGCCGCCTGATCAAAATAATGTAAAATCTGTTCGTGCACAGAAGACATAGCATCGCTTCTCACAGGGGCAAGATCTATATAATTTTTTTTATAATTTTTTGTTTCCCTGCTGCAGTCATCAAAAAAATGAAACAGGACGGATTCCTTCTTTTCCCCCTCCCGATAGAGTTTTCTGCCGCATTTCTTCATAATATCCTCTATAAATTCCGGAGACATGCACAGAAATACAGCTTCAAAATCGGTGGAAAACTCTTCATTATGGCGCGTGCTGCAGTTAAGCAGACATCCATATCCCGCCTGATACTGATAGCTTGCTTTTTCAATATGCTGGCAGACTTCTCCCTTTAGAACATACATAAACTCAAAGTAATTATGCTGATGCATAGGGCTTTTGCTGGGCTCCAGCTCATCATAGTCACTCAAGTCTACTTCAATATCAGCATGCTTTCCAAATGCAAGATCCACTAATTTCATCCGCTTTTTCTCTTCAGACATCCTGCAGCACTCATAAGTCAGCCCAAACGGCATCTGAAGCAGATAAAATTGTGACTCCTCCCTTCCGGATTCATTTATGGCAACGATTTTATTTCTGGCTTTTGCATAGGGATTTATTGACTCCATTTTTGCTCCTTTTCTGATTCAAAAAACGTATCTGCCGTTTGGGATATATAAATATTTATCAAAATCATCTGCTTTATTTTGAGAACCGCACATGGAAATTGCTGCATGTAAATCAGTTCATTTAAATCAGTGCATGTAAATCAGTATATGTATATCAGTATATATATATCGATTTGTAAATCGGTATATGATACAAATATCAGAATCAGTACGGTTTTTGACCTTGTATTTTCCATCTTTTTATATAGAATATAACATATACAGATATAAATGTCTATTTTAAAGACAGAACACGGCAGCTATTATGAGAGGAGATTCTTTATGCTATCACAATCATTTAACGCTGGATGGAATATCAAAGTAGGATTCAACCAGCCATTTTCAAACCTGTTTTCAACGGAACTGGATTTAGGTACACCGGTAACCCTTCCCCACGACGCAATGATTCTGGAACAAAAAACCCCTGACACCAAAAACGGGAAACAGACCGGATACTATCCGGGTAAATCATATCTCTATACTAAAATGTTCTTTGTCCCCAATGACTGGATGGATAAAAATATTGTACTGGAGTTCGAAGGAGTTTATCCCAGTGCGCTGGTATATATCAATGGTGATTTTGCCGGAAGCCATCATTCCGGGTATTCCCAGTTTACCATTCAGGCTGACGGCTTCCTTATCCCCGGCCATGAGAATAAAATCGAAGTGGCTGCAGACAACAGCAGTGAAGGCAATACCAGATGGTATTCCGGCAGCGGCATTTACCGAAATGTAAATATCTATGTCAGTGAAAAACTTTATATCCCGGTAAATGGTCTGCAGATCGATATCCCGGAAATTGATCAGGATACCGCCGTCCTGTGTATTAAAACAAAATTCTGCAATGAAACACTTCGTACACACGATTTAATCCAGATTACAGAAATTCTGGATGCAGAAGGAACAATAGTGAATTCCGAGGAAACTGCAGTCACTGCATATCCGCATAAAAATATACAGACACTGCAGCGGATTCCGGTCTGGGAGCCTCATTTGTGGGACTGTGACTCTCCTTATCTCTATACCTGCAGAACCAGATTAAAAGAAGGGGATACCATACTGGATGAAGCTGTCAGCACTTTGGGTATCCGTAAATTGCAGTTAGACTCCCGTCATGGCCTGCGTATAAATGGTAAAGAGGTGAAACTCCGGGGTGCCTGTATCCATCATGACAACGGAATTATTGGAGCCGTTACTCTGGAAAAGGCAGAGGAACGCCGCTGCCGCCAGATGAAAGAAGCCGGTTTTAACTGTCTGAGAAGCTCCCATCATGCAATGAGCAAAGCTATGCTGAAAGCCTGTGACAAACTTGGCATGTTAGTAATGGATGAACTGTCAGATATGTGGCATATCCGTAAAAATCCGCATGATTTTGGAAACTATTTTGAGGATTTCTGGGAAGATGAAGTGGAGCGTATGGTAGCGAAGGATTACAACCACCCCTCAGTTATCATGTATTGTACCGGAAATGAAATACCCGAGGTGGGAACCAAACGCGGCGCTGAAATGAACCGCAGAATTGTGGAAAGAATAAAATCCCTGGATTCTGCCCGCTACACCACCAATGCCGCTAACAGCTTTCTGGCACTGCGAAGTGACATGCAGCCGCTGCTGGAAGAAGCCGTTAAGGCTACCGGTATGGAACACATTTTAGAACAGACATCGGGTGCCGGGGAAGGAGGCATTTCCGTTATGAACGCTTTTGCCAGCCTGATGGAAGGTCCGGCTAAAGATTATATAGATGCCAGTTCTACCTTGACAGATCTCCTGGAAGGGTTTAGCGGTGGTCTGGACATCGCCGGATTTAATTACATAACCGGGCGCCATGAGCTGGAGGCCCAGCTGCATCCCAACCGGCTGGTTCTCGGTACTGAGACCTATCCTTCCGAAATCGTCAGACTTTGGGATATCGTGGAACGCAATTCCCATGTCATCGGTGACTTTACCTGGACAGGATATGACTATCTGGGAGAAGCCGGAATCGGTATTTTCTACTATAATGGCATCAACGGTTTCCAGGATCACAATTATCCGGACAGTATCGCATATATCGGAGACATAGATATTACCGGATACCGCAGACCTATTAGCTATCTGCGTGAAATAGTGTTCGGATTAAGAACAGCACCCTACCTTGCCGTAGAAAGAGTGAACCATTATGGCAAAACCCCGGGGAAAACCACCTGGATGCACAAAGATAACATTGCCAGCTGGACCTGGGATGGGTACGAAGGGAAACCTGCTGTGGTAGATATTTTCTCTTCCAGCGAAGAAGTGGAATTGTTCCTGAATGATATTTCCCTGGGCAGAAAACCAGCCGGAAAGGCAGCCGGGTTCATCGCTTCTTATGAAATTACCTATGAGCCAGGAACACTTATGGCTGTCAGCTATCAAAACGGAATGGAATCAGGACGGGATATCCTGCAAACCGCAAAAACACCTGTAAAAATATCCCTTTCATCTGACCAGCCTGTCTTAACCGCTAATGGAAATGATCTGGCATACGTTACAATCGGGCTTCAGGACGAAAACGGTATATTCAATCTGCAGTCAGAAACTGTAATTCATATATCTGTTGACGGTGCAGGTACTCTGCAGGGATTCGGCAGCGCTGATCCTCATACCAGCAATCATTATTATACAACAGCATGGAATACCTATGACGGACGCCTGCTGGCTGCCATTCGGTCCGGCTTTGATCCGGGCGAAATAAAAATAACGGTTAGCGCAGACGGACTGGATAAGGAAACCTTGGTTATTACAGTGGAATAAAGATTCCATTTTCAAAACAAAAAAAGTGTTGCAAATGACAAGAATTTCATCATTCTGCAACACTCTTTTTAATTTTTAATTTAAACTTATGCTACACAAACGTTAACAGCCTGTGCGCCACGGTTTCCAGCAGTAATATCAAATGTTACAGCCTGTCCGTCTTCTAAAGATTTGAAACCATCTGTTGCAATTCCGGAGAAATGTACAAATATATCTTCTCCTCCTTCATCGTTTGTGATAAAACCAAATCCTTTTTGTGAGTTAAACCATTTTACTGTACCTTTATTCATGAAAGATACCTCCTAATATTTTATTATACTTTTCATTAAAATAAAAAAATCACACATTTTTGTAAATCATTAAATTAAGAAATAATGACTTACAAAAATATGTGAAATCCAGATCTCATTCAAAATACTATTTCATAATAACATGAGATAGTGCTTATGTCAAGATAAATATTAATTTAATTTTCATCTTATTTTCATCTGCCAAATCAATAATAAATAGACATTACATTACACCATATGATATTATGAAGTAAATTAGAATTTGCAAGAGAGGAAAAGTAAAATATGTGTGCTGACTTTATAAACTTAACACCAGAAAACCTTGTCAATCAGCATTTATGCTGCATTATCCGCAGTAAGAAGCCCCATCAAGGTATTGACGCAAAGAGGCAATGGCTCTCAGACCGGCTTAATGAAGGTCATGTATTTAGAAAGTTAAATGAAAAAGCAACTGTTTTTATTGAATATGCCCCCCTTGAAACAGCTTGGGTTCCCATAACCGGTGATAACTATTATTATCTGTATTGTTTATGGGTTTCTGGCAGTCACAAAGGAAAAGGATATGGGAAATCTCTGATGGAATATTGTTTGGCTGATGCCAAAGAAAAGGGTAAATCCGGCATATGTATGCTTGGAGCAAAAAAACAAAAGTCCTGGCTTTCCAACCAGGCATTCGCGAAGAAATTCGGCTTTGAGGTTGTTGATACTACCGATGATGGATATGAATTGCTTGCTCTTTCTTTTGACGGTACCACACCAAGGTTCGCACCAAACGTTAAAAAACAAGAAATTGAAAGCAAAGAGCTAACCATTTATTATGACATGCAATGTCCCTTTGTATATCAAAAAATTGAGTTAATAAAACAGTATTGTGAATTGAATGACGTTCCTGTATCTTTAATTAAAGTGGATACACTGCAAAAAGCAAAGGAGCTGCCTTGTGTTTTTAATAACTGGGGTGTGTTTTATAAAGGAAATTTCGAGACAGTGAATTTGCTGGATGTTACCTACTTGAAGCGAATACTAAAAAAATGAAAATACAATTTTAAACGAACATTCAGTTAGGTGCTGCAGGCATTCAACAACGATGTAAATCAGCCTGTGAAAGGATGTTGAAATATATGAAATTTAAAGGTAAAATAGCAGTTTGGTTTTGGGCTTTAGAAATTCTTGCTAATGCAATGATACTGTATGATCTTATATTTAAGAGGGACAATATTATTGCATTAGTGATTGGCGGAGTAATATTGAACCTTGTATTTATACCTATTATTGTAAGAAACTATGTTTTGCTGAATGACGAATCCATCACATTGTATTTTGGCTTCGGAAAAGAGTCGATAAAGGTTAATGAAATTCTGGAAGTATATCAAACACATAATCCGATTGCATCAAGTGCGGCATCTTTAGACCGTATTGTAATAAAAGGCAGAAGAAGTGAAATTATGTGTTCTGTCAAAGATAAAACAAAACTAATTGAGGAAATAAAAAAGATTAATCAGCAGATTGTTTTTCGGGGGAATTTCTAGATCGTACCATTTCATCTTAAATTCAGGTTTAGCTGATTATGGGAAGCTTGGTAGATCGATCGGTAGCGTGCGGATAGAGAATGGGGCATTCACAGAGAAATGTATCAGGATTTCTCTGTGAATGCCCCAGCCGCTAAGATGCTTTGGGAAGGTTAAAAAATACCAGTTCTGCAATCTTTTATTTTACACACTGATCCACCCAGGAAATAAAATTAGTTGTGCTGTTACCGGTACGTTCTGCCGTTGTATGCGCCTGATTCCATACGGTTTCAAATTCTACGGATTTCACGTCTTCGCACTGCTCTAACGCCAGAGCCAGGTTTGTCTCTACTGTTAAAGCGGTATCTCCCTGCTCTATGCCCGTGTGAATTCTCCAGTTTTGCGCTACTTTGGATGTGGCATAACCTTCATAGTAATCACAGAGATAATACATTGGATTATACATATTCTGGCGATAAGAAGAACTGTTCCCCAGTGCATCTAAAGATAATAAAGCATTATTATAAGATTCCACGTAGGAAGTATCCCAATTACTCAGTTCCGCGTATTTTTCCTGATTTTCTTCTAATAGTGACGCTATCACAGAATCAAAATGCATGGCATCCTGTTCGTCATTTCCAAACAGCATGTTTTCTGCCTGACTGCAGTTGAGATCGTCAAAAGCCCCCACATCCTTACTGGCTGTTTTGCAGTGTTTTACAAATGCTTCCATATTGGTTATCTTGGCAGTGTTGGATGCCTGGTCATAGGTAACCCATACCTCTTCCTCATTTAAAGACGCAATATAATCCTGCACGGTTTCATAAGTTGTTCCCCCACTATCGGAAGAATCCGCCCCCATCTCAGGCATGGTACCTTTTTCCGGTCTTTCACCATCTACCCCTTTACCGGTTATACCCTCAGGAAGTTCTCCTTTTTCATTACTGCCGTCAAAACCTTCAGGCGGTCCGTCCGTGCCTTTGCCATCAGATGGTGTCTGACTGTCACCGCCAGCAAATCCCCCATCCGGTCTTGTGAAGCCGGCTGTTGCTGTATACGGGAAAGTAGTATCACTCAGAAAATTATTCAGGGAAGTTTCCACAACCGATATCAGATAATTGTAATAACTTCCTGCTGTATAAATTCCTGTTTCACTCTCTTCCAGTGTTAAAGCGTTACCATTTTCATCCTTAAGCCCAAGTTGATTAATGTATTCTGCATATTTCTCCGACATATCATCCGACAGGGCTGCCGTCCAGGTACCATCTGCCCGGGTTCCTTCCGAAGCATACTGCCCCAGATTCCATTCATAGGCTTCATCCGCATAATCAAGACTGGTAATCGGACACCAGCACATAGAACCGCATACTGCATCACTAATATAATTTCCATCATGATCTTTCATTGCAGCCCCAATTTCCATTAGATAAGGATTATATAACCCGCTGTCTCCCGATGCCCCGGCAACAGCACTTTGAGCTCCTCCTCCGGACATACCAAAAGTAAAAATGCGTTCTGTATCGCCCGGCAGCAAATCAGCATTATATCTGTAATAGCGAATCGCCGCCTTCAAATCCGTAACCCCCCAGGGTGCACCACCGCTATAACTTAAATTCCCCGCATCATCATAGCCATTATTTCTTCCCCTCATCCCGGCATAGACATAGATATACCCGGCTTTCAGATAATCAGCTAATCCCTCATAGCTGTATGCGGAAGGTGCCTTTTGAGCCGAATACCCTGCTGTATTAATTGGAAATACAATAGGCGCTGTACCGGCTGTGTACCCATTTACCGATTTCTCTGCATTGATTGTGCATGTATAAGTACCGTCATCATTTTCTTTGCCATCCATATATGAACCCGGAACATATATTCCCATTGTTTCATATTCAGATGCTGCGGGCATAGAACAATAACCCACCTGAATCTGCCAATACACGTCATTCTCGGCATCGTAATTCCATGCAGTGTCCGAAAAAGTAAGATTCTGATTGTCCTGCTGGTATTCCGTCAATAAAACAGCGTTTTGACCCGGAGCATCTGACCCTGCATCCATTGTTCCTGTGTCATCTGCTTGCGTTGTGCCTTCTGCTTGCGTTGCACCTTCTGCTTGTGTTGTGCCTTCTGCTTGTGTTGCACCTCCTGCTTGTGTTGCACCTTCTGCTTGCGTTTCACCTCCTGCTTGCGTATCCTTATTTGCATTCTCCGACGTGTTCTGTTCTGTGCTGCTTTCTGCATTCCCATTCCTGCACGCCACAAGTGACGCTGTCATGGACAACACAATTACCACTGTTAAAAATTTACTAAATTTCCTCATTGAAACCTCCTTTTTCTCAATTCCAATTTTATAATGATATATATATAAAAGCAAAAAGAGCGCAAATCCATACAGAAGTCTGGACTTACACTCTCGTTGCTCAACTTGGTTTATAGTATATCATTTAATCAATGAAAATAATGTGAAAAATCAGCGAAATAAATGTGAATTTCCAGTATAAATACACCCGCTGCTTATACATAATAACATTATAAAATATGCGTATGCGATATTTGGAGGTGCACCCATTGGATCACGTAATTCTTCACTCAGATATGAATAACTTTTACGCCTCCGTAGAGTCCCTGTATAATCCTTCTCTCAGAGGAAAGCCCATGGCAGTGGCTGGTGACCCGGGAGAACGTCACGGGATTGTTCTGGCAAAAAGTAATGAAGCGAAAAAATATGGAATCCAGACCGGAGACCCTCTTTGGATGGCAAGACAGAAATGCCCTGATATTCTTTTTACACCGCCCCATTACGACCGCTATATTGAGTTTTCACAGATGGCACACGAAATATACCAGGATTATACGGATCGGGTAGAATCTTTTGGTCTGGATGAATGCTGGCTGGATGTAACCGGCACATCTTCTTTGTTCGGTGATGGCAAGCAAATTGCGGATCATATTCGTGAGAGAGTTAAATTTGAACTTGGAATTACAGCAAGTGTAGGTGTTTCTTACAATAAAATATTTGCAAAACTTGGAAGTGATATGAAAAAGCCGGATGCAACCACCGTCATCGGCCATGATTTTAAAGAAAAGATCTGGCATCTGCCGGTTGACTCCCTTTTATATGTAGGCAGGGCAACTTATCAGAAATTATTAAAATGCGGCATTCGCACTATCGGAGAACTTGCACAAACAGATGTCCGTTTTCTGGAGCAGCTTCTTGGGAAAAATGGTATTATGCTCTGGTATTTTGCAAATGGTCATGACACATCCGCTGTGGCACATATCAGTTCACGTCGCATTATAAAAACCATAGGAAACAGTACAACCGCTCCCCGGGATCTTATTTCAGATGATGAAATTAAAATTACTCTGATGATTCTCTCCGAAAGTGTAGCCGAACGGATGCGGGCAGACCATTTTTATTGCCGGACCGTGCAGCTCAGCATTCGGGATAATACTTTATTTTCTTATGAAAGGCAGGGACGGCTTCATTCTCCTACGTGTACAGCGCAGGAAATTTATGATAAAGCATACGAATTATATTGTAAAAACCGACCTGTAAATCCGGTAAGAAGCCTTGGTGTAAGAGCCTGCAATCTTATGCTTCAGGAATTCCAACAACTATCCTTTCTGGACGAAGCAGTAAAAAGACAGAAACAGGAAGAATTAGAACGCTCCATAGATTCCATAAGAAAGCGGTTCGGACACTTTGCCGTACAAAGAGGAATTATGTTAACTGATCCGGTTTTATCCAACCTGGATCCGGTGGCTGAACACACCATCTATCCAGAATCGTTCCTGAAAAGTAAGTAACACATTTCATACTTTGTGTTGCATGCTATTTCAGGTTGTGCAGCGGCCGGTAATAATATTTATATAAATGGTAATCCTAGTACTACAATGAACAGTTTATAGGTGGCTTATGGCTCACTATTCAAAACTTCTTATGAGTCATTACTTGAAATTGAGACTCCCTTTAGGTTTAGTATATTGGGTTTTAGCTGATTAAGACGCTTTGTAGATGTAGGTAGTGTACGGAAAGATGGGTGTGGGAAACTGGCATGGGCTCCGTCAGCTGGCCGCAGAACTGGTATTTTCTAACCTTTCCGAAGCGCTTTTTGGCGGCACGCGGGTATTCACCGAGAAATCCTGATGCATTTCTCGGTTCAGTACCCGCTTAGTATCCGATGGGAGCCAGTCGAATACTATCCGCCAAAAAACACTCCGGAAAGGTAAGTAAATACTCAGCTCTGCTCTACGCTTCCTCCGCCCATACCAGTTTCCCACACCCATCTTTCCGAGATAGCATTCGTTGATACAAAGCTGGTTTTCTCAGCGGGTTGGAGCCCCTGGGCTGTGGCAGTCTGTTCTTTATTGGATGCTGCGCAGTACGTTTCGGCTGTTTGCGTAAAAGAAGATGGAAGTTTGCTCCTTTTTCTGGTTACAGAATGAA
>NZ_JNGB01000031.1:0-65753 GCF_001029355.1 Robinsoniella sp. RHS | reverse complement strand
TGCGCTGATTGCAGTGGGAGCTGCGCTTATCTTAAAGTATACACCATTTGGCTGGCATGTTCTGGCAATCGGTGGAAATGAAAGGGCAGCCAGGCTGTCCGGTATCAAGGTGAAGAGAGTAAAGACCTATGTATATATGTTTTCAGGCTTTTGTTCCGTAATGGTTGGTATGATCGCTGCAGGACAGTTGGTTGCTGCACATCCGGCAACCGGTGAAGGCTGGGAGATGAACGCGATTTCGGCGGCAGTACTTGGCGGAACTTCCATGGCTGGCGGTGTGGGCACCATAGGCGGCACAATCGTAGGTGCATTTGTAATCGGCGTTATTAATGACGGTATGGTTATGTGCGGAGTTTCGGAATTCTGGCAGAAGGTAATCAAAGGTATCGTAATTGTGGCTGCGGTTATCATAGACCAGTTCCAGAGAAATATGCAGGCGAAGATGGCGCTGCAGGTTCGCAATGAATCCAAATAATCAGAGAAGAAAGGGCTGGAATACATATCATCCACCGCAGACCGGGTTACACGTCTGGAAGAATATAATGAATTGTATGGAAAAATAAGGAAATAAAAAAATTTACAGATGTAGTATAATAGTAGTATTGTAAGTATAGTCAGATGACTTTACAGTTTATAGTGGAAGCTTATGGACAGGGAACGGTGTTTTCCTGTCTTGTTCCGCATTCAAAAGTCAATGGATTTTCAAGAGCATCCCTCCAGTGTCAGCCAGGGGGAACAGAAGAACAATGAAAAGGAAAGAGGGGACTCCGGTAATGAATATTTTAATTGTAGATGATGAAAAACTGGCAGTTGAAGTTATCAAGAACATGATTCAGTGGGAAAGTTATGGAATAGAGGAGGTCTATACGGCTTATAGTATGAAGCAGGCTGTGGAGGCGATGGAACGGCATCAGATATCCATCCTGTTGTGTGATATTGAGATGCCAAAGGGAAGCGGGCTTGAAGTAGCCGCCTGGATACAGGAGCAGAAGCTGGATATTAAAATCATCTTTCTCACAAGCCATGCCGTATTCCAGTATGCAAGCCAGGCGATTAAGTATGGTGTATCCGACTATCTCCTAAAGCCAGTGGTTCCGGAGGAATTGGAACAGGCAATCCAGCTGGCATCGGAAAAAATTCAATTACATAAGCAGATAGAACAGAATGAAAAATATGCTTCCTACTGGAATTCCGGTAAGACAATTATGCAGCAGGATTTTTGGAAGTCCTATCTATCCGGTGGAAAGGAATATAAGAATCTGCAGAGCATGTCAAAGAAGATTGATATTGATGCAGAACCGGGGACGGTTTATTATCCAATACTTTTATACTGGTCCAGAAAGAAAAACAGAGGGACTGTGTGGGATGATGAGATCATCGAATTTTCGATCCGGAACATCGTATCTGAGGTGTTGTTCGGGAAGATGCAAAACGGGAATTTTGTACTGCTCCGAAACAACTGCATATTGGCGGTCTACCCTATGCAGAAAGAGACCCGGTTGTGGATGAGGGAAAAGTGTAAGATGATGCTGGACCGGTGCGGGGAATACCTGAGTTTTTGCAATATCAGCTGTTATGTTACGGGAGATACGCCATTTGAAAAGCTGAAGGAGGCTGTGGACATGCTAATAGAAACCGAAGAAGAAGATATCCTTAAAGAAAACAGGGTCATAATGGCCCAGCAGGACAAAGAAGTGTTCAAATACCAAAAACCGGACATGGAGCCCTGGGTGAATGGCCTGTTTGATAAAAACCAGAGTAAAGTGCTGAAGGAAATACAGAGATATCTGGAAGAAGTAGGTGTGGTTTACCATGCGGATTCAAAGTCTTTAGGGCAGTTCCAGCATGATTTTTTACAGGAATTATACATCGTCCTGGAGCGGAAAGGGATCTATGCCCACAGTGTCCTGTCCAGCCCGCAAATGCTGGAGTCCTTCAACCGGGCATCCAGGAGTATCGCGGATATGGTTAACTGGGTTTCTGACCTTTCAGATTCCCTGGTACAGTATGATTATAAAAAAGAAAAAACACCGGATATGATAAAAGAGATTAAAGTTTTTATAGAAGAAAACTCTGGTGAGGAAATCAGCAGAAATGACCTGGCGGCAAAGGTTTTCCTGCATCCGGATTATTTAAGCCGGATATTTAAAGAACAGATGGGAATGTCCTTGTCAGATTTTATCATTCAGGTCAGGATCGACAAGGCGAAGGTACTGCTTCAGAAAACAGATGACCGGATTTCTGATATTTCGGCAAAAGTAGGATATCCCAATACGGCGTATTTTACAAAATTATTTAAGCGCGCAACCGGTATGACACCAAAAGAATTCAGGAAGGCATAGGTAGAAAATGAAGAAAAATCATTCACTTCGCTATTTTATTGTGGAAATAGTGAGCGCTGTCCTGATTATATTGTGCGCATGTGTAATGTGCTATAATTATTACATCATGCATCTGATGGAAAGACGCGTGACAGATTCGGTGAAAGCTACAATTGGCATTTATAACCGCCAGATTGAGAGTAATCTGGACAATATCCAGACTTTTTTGCTTACCCAAAGCCTGATGGAAGAGGAAAAGAGGAAACTGGTGAATCCGAAGAGGGAACTGGACCGGTATATGGCGGAACTATCCATAAAATCTGATTTTATGAAGCAGATAGGCAATTACAAAATGCTGGATGGAATATTTCTATATGACAGGAAAAATGACATTTACTTAAGCGGTGTGCAAAATGGCGTAACGTCTCAGCAAAACACAGATATTTATAAGAATATATACGATACCCTTGCCAAGTTTGAAAGAGAGGGGCAGGGTTCGTGGTTTACCGTACAGATACTAAATGATACCTGCCTCATTAAAGTACTGGAGAACCAGCAAATCTATGTGGCGGGCTGGGTTAAAATAGAAAATATATTAAAAGAACTGAAAGTAGGTCTGGGTGCGGACTCAGACTTTATCTTCCTGTGCCGGGAAGACGGTAAGGTACTGGATCTTCACTACACTGAGAGGCAGATCAAGCTGACTGGACAGGATGAGGTGGTCCTGAATAAAAACCGTTATCAGAATATCCAGGTGGATATTGAAAACCATGGACTGTCCATTGCGGTACTGAAGAAGAAAGGCGGATTCCTGGATGAACTCCGGGTGGCTGGAATCAATGTGGCGGTAACCCTGGTATCTGTGGCGATTCTCTCTGCATTGGTACTGTTTTTGCTAAACCGGTATTTTTTAAAACCGCTGAACCGGCTTGTGCAGGCAATGCAGCAGCTTAAAAACGGGAATCTGAAGGTGAAGCTTGCAAATGACAAGGAGTTTGAAGAATTCCAGATTGTAAATAAAACCTTTGATCTCATGACGGAAGAAATAGAATCCCTGAAAATTCATGTCTATGAAGAACAGATACACAAGCAAAAAGCCCAGCTCCAGTATCTGCAGGTACAGATTGACCCTCATTTTCTGACAAATTGCATGAGTCTGATTCAGAATCTGCTTCTGCTGGACCGAAAAGATTCAGCCCGGGAAGCGACGGTTGTCTTAAGCAAATACATGCGGTATACATTGAGAAGCGATACAAAAGTATCCGTTTTGCATGAGCTGGAACATGTAGAGAATTACATATGCCTGCAAAAACTGCGTTATGAAGACCAGCTGAGCCTGGTGCTAAGTAAAAAGGGGGAAGTGGATGGAGAGATGATCCCCAACATGCTGATTCAGACCTTCGTGGATAATTCGGTCAAACACCAGTTAAGCCCGGAGTCGCAGCTTCTCATTACCGTGGAGGTAAAATATATTATGGGGGAAGAGGAAAAAGAATATCTCTACATTTCAGTATCGGATAACGGAGATGGATTCGAAAGTGATATATTGGAAAAGCTGAAAAATAATGAAGTTATATTAAAACAAAACGGGGAGCATATCGGAATCTACAATGTATGTCAGAGAATGGCACTTATATATGGAGAAGAAGCACATATTCAATTTGGGAATGGAGATGCCGGAGGAGCAGTGATTGAGATACGCCTGCCAAAGAGTGAGTCATAAAGCGTGATTAAAAATTTAAGAAGTTTATTAAAAACAGATGTCTGCCAGGCAGACAGGAGGGTCAATGAAGACAAATATGAAAAAGTTATTTATTTTATTGGTTATTGCATGTGCAATGTCCGGTTTAATGCTCTTCTTAAGATGGTGCCACCCGGTAAATAAAGAACAACAGGCAGAGCATGAGGAATATGAAAAACTGGTAGTAGCGTATTCCGGAAGTATTGGTGGGACAAAGGATCTGCAGCTTGTCCAGGATGAACTGAATAAGATCACGCGTAAAAAGCTGGGTATAGAAGTGGAACTGAAGGTACTTGATAATTTTAAAAATACAATTAATCTGATGCTCTCCGGCAAGGAACAGCTGGACATTATGACAATTGATAATCAGATGTATATGGAAGCTTATATCAATCAGAATCTGTGGGAATTGGATGATCTTCTGGATCAATATGGATCCGGTATAAAAGAGGCGCTGGGGATGGAGAATATCAATGCCTGCCGGATAAAAGGAAAGTTGTACGGCCTTCCGAATAACCGTGATTTTGCTGCTGGCTGGGATGCCTATATGCTCAGAAAAGACATTCTGGATAAATATAACATCAAAAAAGAAGACATCAAAAGTATTGAAGATTTGGAAAAAGTATTTGATCTGCTTCTGGAAAAAGAGCCGGATATTACCCCTATAGCTTCCTCCGGTTCCATGTTCGGTAATTTTGCGCTGGCGGACGGCATAAACAGCTTCCCGGCAGGCGGCCATCTGAACTATGGACAGGATGAGGAGATTGTAAATATATTTGAGACGGATGAATATATGGAAAATTTAAAACGTGTGAGGGAATGGTATCTGAAAGGATATATGGGAGACAGGATTCTGGAAGATACCCAGTCTCTGCGGGACAAGATTCGGGAGGGGACGGTATTTTCTTATCCCCAGAAGGGGAAGCCGGGAATTGAACGGCAGGAATCCATGTCTTATGGAAAAGAACTGGTGATTGTCCAGTTTGGTGAAAATGCTATCAGTTATAATTCCCTGGCTGCCCTGCCATGGGTGATTACCAAAAATTCAATATCAAAAGAGAAATCCATGCAGCTTCTGAATCTGATGTATACCGATGCGGATATTATGAATCTGCTGTCCTATGGGGTTGAAAATATTCACTATGTTAAAACGGAAGACGGCCATATTAAGCTGCCTACAGGTGCCGCAAGCAACGTATTTATAAAAGGATCCTGGAAGATGCCAAATCAGTTTATTACATATGTATGGGAAGGAAATCCACTGGATTTGTGGGAGAGGATGGATGAGTATAATAATTCTGCCCTGCGATCCTGCGAAATCGGATTCAATTTTGATGTATCGGAAGTCTCAACGGAATATATCACCCTGGAAAAGATCTATAATAAGTATAAACCAATTTTAGAAAGCGGCCTGGTGGATCCGGAAGAAGGGCTACGGGAAATGCTGGGTGAGTTGAATGCAAATGGGCTGCAGGAAGTGATAGCAGAAAAGAGAAAGCAGTTTGAGGAGTGGAAAAAGGAGTATAAGTAAAAAGTCAGAATACTACACATTTAGTTCAGAATCGTTATATTTTTCTATTCCCTGATTTGTTAATATATATATAAATAATTTATATAAAATTATTAAAAATATTTATAAAAAGGAGAAGATGATATGAAGAAAAAAGTGGTAAGCGCAATTTTATGTACAGCAATGGTAATGGCTATGGTCACCGGATGCGGAGGTGGTACGAAAGAGACTCAGAAGGCTGAAACACAGGCTGCAACAGAAGCAACAGAGGCTGAGACAAAGGCAGAAACCCAGGCTGCAACAGAAGCAACAGAGGCTGAGACAAAGGCAGAAACCCAGGCGGAAACAAAAGCAGCGGAAACCCAGGCACCTGAAACACAGACAGAAAAAAGTGCCGATGCAACAGCATTAACAGGTGGCGGTTCCAACATAGTTTATATCATTACACCTTCCCATTCCAATCCATTCTTCGGTACGGAAGCTACTGCTGCAGAAGCAAAGGCAAAAGAACTTGGATACGAAGTGAAGACTTTGTCACATGATGATGATGCAACAAAACAGATGGAGCATTTTGAATCTGCAATTGCAGATAAAGCAGCGGCTATTATCTGTGATAACGCAGGTGCAGATGCAACAATCGAAGCAGTGAAAAAAGCAAAAGATGCAAATATCCCCACATTCCTGATCGACCGTGAAATCAATGAAGAAGGTGTGGCAATTTCCCAGATCGTTGCAAATAATTATCAGGGTGCCAAAGCAGTAGCGGAAGTATTCGTAGAGGCAATGAACGAAGAAGGAAAGTACGTAGAGCTATTAGGTAAGGAATCTGATACCAATGCAGCGGTTCGCTCCAATGCATTCCACGAAGTAATTGACCAGTATCCGGATATGGAAATGGTAGCACAGCAGTCAGCAAACTGGGAACAGACAGAAGCATTTGAAAAAATGGAAACCATCCTGCAGTCTAATCCGGATATTGCCGGTGTTATCTGCGGTAATGATACTATGCTGGAAGGCGCAGTGGCAGCATTAGATGCAGCAGGTCTGAATGTTCCGGTAATCGGTGTAGACGGTTCTGACAATGCAAGAGATCTGATCAAAGAGGGAAAAGCAACCGCAACAGCATTACAGCAGGCAGCGAAAATTGCAAGAATGGCAGCAGAGCAGGCAGATGCTTATCTGAAAAACGGAACGACAGGGCTGGATGAAAAGCAATTGGTAGACTGTATTGCAATTACAAAAGATAATGCAGACAAATTAAGCGCATTTGATTATCAGGAATAGAAAGGGAACAAACAGAGATTTTAAGCACGTAAGAGAAAGAGAGGGAAAGGAATGAAGTTTAAAAAAGCAATTGCCAGTATACTGGCAGCTGCAATGGTGTGTTCTTCAGTGGTGTATACAAATCCCATGGAAGCCCAGGCAGCATCTTCTAAACTGAAAAAGATTACTATGAGTTCGGCTAAAGCGTCCGTATATAAAGGACAGACAAAGCAGCTGAAGGTAGTAAAAGCGCCTGCAAGTGCTAAAGCTGAAATTAAATGGTCAAGCTCTGACAAAAAAGTGGCAACTGTTACCAAAGACGGATTGGTAAAAGGTGTAAAACCAGGTACCGCGACAATTAAGGCAACGGCGAAGGTTGGAAAGAAAACCCTGTCAACAAAGTGCAATTTTACTGTAAAAAAACCTACTTATATTACGAAAATCACACCTAAAGTCTCCAGCAAAACTTTAAAAGTAGGTAAAAAATTTACAATTAAAACTACGATAGCTCCTGAAAATGCGTCAGTTAAGAAATTGAAATACTCTACTTCTAATAAAAAGGTAGCTACGGTTACATCCAAAGGCGTTGTAACTGCAAAAGGCAAAGGAACTGCAAAAATTACGATTAAAGCGACTGACGGAAGTAAAGAGAGCGCAACGGTTAAAATTACGGCAAGTGCAGTTCCGGTTACAAAAGTGACGTTAAAACCGGCACAGGTATCCTTGTCTATCGGTATGGCGAAGCAGTTAAAAGTTTCCGTAAAGCCAGCCAAAGCAACTAATCGGAACGTTACCTATACCTCTTCAAATGAGAATGTAGCATCCGTATCCAGTGCCGGAGTTTTAACGGCTAAAGCAACAGGTACCGCAGCAATTACAGCAACGGCTCAGGATGGAAGTAAAAAATCCTCCACAGTATCCGTAACAGTTAATCCGGTTATGGCTGCAAATGTAGCAGTTACTCCTGCTTCATTAGCCCTTAAAACCGGCGCCAGCCAAAAATTACAGACAGTCGTATCACCGGCTAATACCACAAATAAAAATGTAAGCTATACCAGTTCCGC
The DNA here is from genome assembly GCF_001029355.1 of Robinsoniella sp. RHS. NCBI lineage: Bacteria > Bacillati > Bacillota > Clostridia > Lachnospirales > Lachnospiraceae > Robinsoniella > Robinsoniella sp. RHS. The sequence continues at coordinate 57,854 of NZ_JNGB01000031.1, read as the reverse complement.
ACCGGATGTAGCATCCGTATCTTCTGACGGAACGGTTACAGCTAAGGGGAAAGGCTCTGCAGTAATAACGGTAACAACCCAGGATGGAAGCAATAAACAGGCATCTGTACGTGTCAGCGTCTCTGACGTGGAAGTTAAAATTGCAGATTTGGCAGTAGTGGAAAATGATCTGGTTCTGGCACCCGGTGAAGCAAAGCAAATAACTGCAAATATAACACCAGCCAATGCTACTAATCAGACATTGCGTTACACCTCATCTGACAGCAATGCGGCTGAAGTTTCAGAAACAGGCGTGATTACAGCCAAAGCTCAGGGCTCTGCTGTTATAACCGTTGAAACGACAGACGGAAGTAATAAAAAGGCAGAAATTAAAGTTGAGGTAACAAACAAAGACAAAGTACGTACCATCGTAACGACAGATGGTGAAGTAGATGATATGGATTCCTTCATGCGTCTGATGCTGTATTCCAACGAGATGGACCTTGCCGGATTGATTCTTACAAGCTCTACCTATCACTATGCCGGAGATCCCGATAAGGGAATTGCCCCTAAGAGATGGACAGGCACTGCATGGGCGGGCGAAGTTCTGGAAGATTACAGTGAAGTATATTCAAACTTAACTGTTCATTCAGCGGATTATCCAACCCCGGCATATCTGGAAAGCATTTTAAAAATCGGTAACATTAAGAATGTAGGCGAGATGGATGAAATCACGGAAGGCTCAGAGTTCATGAAAGAGATTCTGTTAGACGACGATGACAGAACACTTTATATTCAGACCTGGGGCGGAACTAATACCACTGCAAGAGCTCTGAAATCAATTGAAGAAGAGTATAAAGGTACAGACCAGTGGGAAGCAATCCAGCAGAAGATTTATGACAAAGCAGTTATATACATTATTTTGAACCAGGATGCTACATATTCCAACTATATTGCAAAAAACTGGCCCGGTATTAAAGTAATCAACGACGGCGGTAACTTCTGGAGATTCGCTTATATGTGGAAGAGTGTTCCCGAACCGCTGACACTAAAACTCCAGGGCGACTGGAATTATAACAATATCAAAACAGGACATGGTCCATTACTTGAAAATTACAAATTAATGGGTGACGGAACTATTCTTGAAGGCGAAGATGCCAATGAGCAGCGCGGAAGTGAAGATTATCTAATCAAAAATACGCAGTATAATCGTTACGATTTTATTTCCGAAGGAGATTCACCATCCTTCTTCTATCTGCTGGATACCGGACTTAGAAGTATGGAAGATCCGACATATGGCGGCTGGGGCGGAAGATTCGGTGTAGAAGCGGACGGCACCTATAAGAATACGGTATCAGATTACAATATTTACACCCAGAAAGAAGACAAAACATACACACTTACCCGCTGGTTCAATGATATCCAGGGTGATTTTGCGGCACGTGCCGACTGGTGTGTAGCAGATGAATTCAGCGATGCAAATCACAGGCCAACCGTAACCGTTGAAGAAGGGCTTGATCTGACGGCGCAGCCGGGAGAAAGAGTAAAATTACATGCTGACGGTGCAGACCCGGATGGTGATCTGTTAACTTATAAGTGGTGGCAGTATTATGAAGCAGATACTTATAAAGGAACAGAAGACGGCAAGTTCAAAATTATCGGTGGAGATTCAAATGTTGCAAGCTTTGTGGTACCCGCAGATGCAAAAGACGGCGATACAATCCATATGGTAGTTCAGGTTACTGACGACGGCGCTCATAATATGAACCACTACCAGCGTGTAATCCTGACTGTAGCAGGCGCACAGCAGGTAGAAAGCGTTACAGTAAACGGAGATTCCGAAATTCAGGCTGGAAGTAAAACAACATTGAATGCAGTAGTATTACCGGAAACATTAACCAATAAAAATGTAACCTGGAAGTCTGATAATGAAGCAGTAGCAACCGTTACAGACAAAGGACAGGTAACCGGCGTATCCGTTGGAACCGCTACGATTACCGCAGTTTCAAAAGTAGATAATACAATCACAGGAACATTTGAAATCACGGTGACAAGGGCGGCTAATGACCCTGCAAACCAGAATCCAAGAGCCATTATCACACAGGATGCGGAAGTAGATGACCAGAACTCCTTAGTGCATGCTCTGCTTTACGCAAATGAAATTGATTTCCAGGGAATCATCCAGACAAGTTCAAAGTTCCACTGGATTGGTGATCCGGATGTGGCAGATGCAGCTTCCCAGACCAAGTACCGCTGGCCGGGAACAGACTGGATGAATGAATATGCAGACGACTATGAAGCAGTATATGAAAATCTGCGTACCCATGACCCGAATTACCCCACACCGGCATATATCCGCAGCATTATCAAAATCGGAAATATCGGATATAAAGGCGAAGTGAAAAATGAAACAGAAGGTTCAAAATTAGTAGAAAAAGCCCTTTTGGATAACGACCCAAGAAAGCTGTACCTCATGGCATGGGGCGGAACAAACACCATCACCAGAGCGCTTATGAGTATTGAAGAAAAGTATAAAGGTACAGATGAATGGGCAGCAATCCGTGAAAAGATTGTAGATAAGTCAATGATCTGTGCATTTGGTAAACAGGATCAGACCTATGATGAATATATAGGAGAAGAATGGCCGGAGATCCCATTCCTGAATGTAGGAGGCGGAACCACATACGGATATTCCTGGTCAAAAACAGCAGGCAGCGTAGACAGTGAAGGCAAGAGAACATTGTCCGGAGCATGGATGAGAGAAAATCTCGATTACGGACACGGCGCATTGTTAGACAATTATGTAACCTGGGGCGACGGCACATACTTAGACGGCGAAGAAGACGGCAGCCAGTTCGGTACCAATGAAGACATGCTGGACAGCACAAACTGGTGGGGAAGAATGAAATACCAGCGGTATGATTTCCTTTCTGAAGGGGATTCACCAAGCTTCTTCTATCTGATGGATACAGGCTTAAGATCCTTGGAAGACCCGGCATTCGGAAGCTACGGCGGACGTTATTACCTGGATACCAGTATGAAGAACTCCAAGGGACAGCAGCTCAACTGGTACAAGACAGTACAGGATTATGATCCGTTACAGGATAAGAAGGTAAATTCTGACTGGCGCTGGATGGCAGACCTGCAGCATGAATTTGCAACCCGTGCAGACTGGTGTATCACACCGAACTATGAAGATGCAAACCACGCACCGACCCTTTCCATCAAAGAAGGACTGGACTTCACCGCAAAACCAGGGGAAACTCTGAAACTCCACGCAGAAGCAAGTGACCCGGATGGCGATTATGTATCCGTAAAATGGTCACAGTATTTTGAAGCAGATACTTATGTGGAACCGGAAGCGAATAAAGGCATTTACATCAAGGGAGCCAACTCAGATATGGCAACCATCACCGTACCGGAAGACGCAAAAGAAGGCGATACACTGATCATCTTAGTACAGGCATCGGACAATGGAACACATTCCCTGTCCCACTATCAGGAAATACTGATCACTGTAGAGGGTGCACAAGCAGTAGAAAGCGTTACTGTAGAAGGCGCTTCAGAAGTTGAAGTTGGAAATAAGGTAACATTGAATGCAGTAGTATTGCCGGAAACATTAACCAATAAAAATGTAACCTGGAAGTCTGATAATGAAGCAGTAGCAACTGTTACAGATAAAGGACAGGTAACCGGTGTATCATTTGGTACAGCAAACATAACAGCTGTTTCTCAGATTGATAAAACTGTAATGGGAACATTTGAAATAAAAGTGACCAGAGCAAAAGATGATGCAAACAGCAGTAAAGTAAGAACGATTGTAACAACAGATGGAGAAGTGGATGACATGGATTCCTTTATGCGTCTGATGCTTTACTCCAACGAAATGGATATAGCAGGCTTGATTTTGAGCAGCTCCACATACCACTACGCAGGTGATCCTGACAAGGGAATTGCACCAAAGAGATGGACCGGAACAGCATGGGCAGGCGAAGTATTAGATGATTACGAAGAAGTATATGAGAATCTGAAAGTACATTCACCGGATTTCCCGGCTCCGGAATATTTAAAGAGTATTCTGAAGATTGGTAATATCAAGAACGTGGGAGAAATGGAAGAAATTACAGAAGGTTCAGAATTTATGAAAGATATTCTTCTGGATGATGACGATCGTACCCTGTATATCCAAACCTGGGGCGGAACAAATACCACGGCAAGAGCTTTAAAATCAATCGAAGAAGAGTATAAAGGAACCGACCAGTGGGATGAAATCCAGCAGAAAATATATGACAAAGCCGTAATTTATATCATTCTGAATCAGGATGCTACTTATTCAGATTACATTGCAAAACAATGGCCTGGAATCAGAGTCATCAATGACGGCGGAAACTTCTGGCAGTTTGCTTATATGTGGAAACGTGTAGCAGAACCGCTGACAGCAAAACTCCAGGGTGACTGGTATTACAATAACATTAAGACCGGACATGGAGCATTGCTTGCAAATTATAAACTAATGGGCGATGGCACGATCTTAGAAGGTGAAGATGCAAACGAACAGAGAGGATCAGAAGATTATTTATTAAAGAATCCTCAGTATAACCGCTATGATTTCATATCAGAAGGTGATTCACCATCCTTCTTCTACCTGCTTGACACAGGACTTCGAAGCTTAGAAGATCCAACCTATGGAGGCTGGGGCGGAAGATTTGGAGTCATGGAAGACGGAACATACAAAAACACAGTAAAAGATTACAACATCTATACCAACAGCCAAGACACCGCATATACCTTAACCAGATGGTTCAATGATATTCAGAGCGATTTCGCAGCACGTGCAGACTGGTGTATAGCATCTGATTATGCTGATGCTAACCATATGCCTTCCGTAAGCGTAAAAGAAGGAATTGATCTGAGTGCAGCACCTGGAGAACGTCTCAAACTCCACGCAGAAGGTTCTGATCCTGATGGTGACAAACTGACTTACAAATGGTGGCAGTATTATGAAGCGGATACTTATGATGGTACTGCAGACGGCAATATGTCTGTTACAGGTAAAAATACCGATACGGCAAGCTTTGTGATTCCGGAAGATGCTCAGAACGGCGATACCATCCATATGGTAATACAGGTAACTGACAATGGTGCACATAATTTAAATTACTATCAGCGAGTTATTATAACTGTTACCGGCAGAGAAGAGATTCAGAATGTAGAAATAAAGACACCACAAGGCGTTGATGCAAATGCAATTGCATTAGGAACCAAGACGGCAGGAAAGGGTGGAAGCCCATACGCAGTACAGTTAACCGCAGAAGTAACACCAGCGCTTACAACAGGAAAGACATTTACATGGTCCTCAAGTGATGTAAGTGTTGCAACAGTTGACAGTACAGGAAAGGTTACACCTTTGACAGCAGGAAGTGTCAGAATCACGGCAGCGGCAAATGATGGTTCCGGTAAAGAGGCATCCATTGATCTGACAATTGTTGAGTTAAAACCAAGTGCAGTTGAAGTTACATCCGGCGGCTCTACGAAGCTTTACGTAAATGCCACTCTGTCTCTGAATGCATCTGTAAATCCAACAGATGCAGTAGACAAATCCGTTACCTGGACATCAGATAATGAAAATGTAGCAGTTGTATCCCAGGACGGTGTCGTAACAGGAATCGGTGCAGGAACCGTAGTCATATCAGCGGTATCAAATGCAGATCAGAGTGTATTCGGTGAAATTACCCTTGTGGTAGAAGAAGAAAATGTAAACCGGATGTCAGCACCAGTAACAGAAGACGCTTCTGAGGTTTCTACAGAAGCAGAAGAAGTACAGGAAGATGTAATCCGGGAAGAGGTTCCGAATGTAGAAAACCAAAATGAAGAGACACAAAACGAAGAAACACAAACCGAAGTATCATCAAACGGAGAGACACAGTTGTAATCGTATGGCTGAAGAAGCACATGCCAGACAAATCGTATGGCTGAAGAAGCACATGCCAGACAAAGATAACTCCTAAAATAATGAAAACAGGGAAGACGCTGAGAAATCAGTCTGGCTTCCCTGTTTTTCGTTCATGATCATATAATTAATGCGCTGTCCATTAAGAAGTAGCAGTCCGGTCGCAGTACAGGGAAGCATTATCAAATTCCAGAATGGCGGTAGCGGGAATAGCGGGATCACTTTGGTTTGCCTGCATTATCTGATACAGGATGCCGGCTTTGTGAGAATCGTTAATCATAAGGATACAGCGTTTCGCTTCCCGGAAATTTTGTATGCCCAAAGTGGCACCTCCTTGCAAAACTGCATCACCTTTAAAATATTTCTGTCCAACTTTCTGGGTAATGGGATCCAGAGATGAGATATGTGCCCTTCCGTATAAATCTGATCCCGGTTCATTGAGCGCCAGATGTCCATTCATACCGGCACCCAGGATCAAAAAGTCAATGCAGCCATCGCAGGAATGCTCTTTGATAAAAGTTTCGATTTCGTTGCATTCTGTAGCCATATCCTTTTTTGATGCATCCCATAAGCGTACATTTTGTGGATGGTAATTTACATGATTTAAAAAATGCTCCTTAAGAAAGCAGCCGCAGCTGTCTTTGGTGTCCGGCGACATATACAGCCATTCATCCATTGCTACAAAGGATGCTTTTGAAAAGTCAGCCCTGCCTTCTTTATATGCCTGAACCAATTCCCGGAATAATCCAAGGGAAGTATGACCGGCAGCGATGCAAAGTAATTGCCGGGGATTATCTTTTAGATCTGCCAGTATATCCTTCGCAGTTCTGCGGCACATATCCGCGTAGGAGTCAAAAATTTCTATATTCATAGAATTTCCTCCCTGGCATCAGCGATAATACGGTCTATTTCTTCACAGAGAGATTCTGATATTACAGGCTCCCGGTTCAGATATCCATCTGTAGCTGTTTCAACCAGATCATGGGCGCGTTCCAACAGTTCTTTCTGAGATCCGCCAGTCCAGTTCGTCCAGTTATCCCTTAAAAAGATCCCAGGCTGGAGGTAACTTTCGTGCATCCAGTCTAAAGTATGTTCTTCGGACAGGAAATTACCGCGGATACCTACTTCACGGATTACATCCAGACCGATGCTATCTTCCGATACCTCAAATCCTTTCGTGATATAATTGTAGTAATTAATCCATTCGTTATCCAATGCCAGCTGTTCGAGACTGATACCCTGGTCGGCTCCCACAATGCCCTGTGCGCCCATGGAACGGGTTCCGGAAAGAAAATTAAATGCTGCAGTAAGGCCCTTTTCAATACCAGCCTGAAAATCAGGCATGAGAGCATCGGTAAGGCCTGCATTAGACATGCCGGTGACCCCATAGAATCGCGACATCTGTCCAACCGCAATGCCGAACAATGCCTGGTTTGGACTGCCGAAAGAGCAAAGTGTGGTTTTGAGGTCCATCGAATGTACAGGAGCGCTATAGTTAGATATCTGCCCGTTTAACGCGAAAGCAATAAACATACTTGCAATTATCTCAGCATTTTCCAGAGTCAAAGTTCCTGCGATCGATGCAGGGGAAGTGGCAGCGCTCATGCCCATTGGACCCAGGGAAAGTGATCCGCCATTTTTGGCAAATAAAAGAGCCATTTCCAGGGTGTCTTTTTTGAAGGAAAGCGGAGTAATCGTTTCCAGAAGATAATTGCTTTCTTTACCCATAAGCTTATTCAACTCCAGTATGTATTTGGCAGACAAAGGAGTCAAAACATAAGTTCCGCCTGGTTTGCTGGAATATTTATAGATATCCTGATAATTAATCAGATCCGATATCTGATCGGGAACATCGGAAGGAACAACTACAGGACTGGAGTATGGAAAGTTTTCCAGGTGCTCAAGCAGGGCAAACCCCTTTAAATTATCTTTTCTGATTCCATAACGGCTGGTTTTCGTATTGTAATCTGTATAAAATACCTGTGTGGAAATATGTGCCTGGATATCATTTTTTAATGATTCCGTTTCAAAAGACTGTTGGTTGCGTTTTTTGATCGTGTCCAATACTGTCACCATCGCATTTTCTGGAATACGCAATATCTCTTTTTCATAATCCACGTTCCCGCCCAATTCAGAACAGAGGTCCAGTACTTCTTTACAGGGAACATGGATTCCAATGGTCTCTAAAATTTGAATTGAAGAGTCATGGATCATCTGGATCTCAGTGGGAGACAGAACCTCGATGCTGGAAATGATTTTTCTCATGAATAAATACCTCCTTAATAATAATTAACTAACTTTCTTAATTAATTGGATTATATGATTTCTTTGATTAAAAGTCAACAGTTTTTGTGAAAATATTATAATTTAAATTTGGTATTGACAAAATATTAGTCATAATATACAATTAATTAAGAAAGTTAGTTAATGAAGGTGATGTGAAATGAAAAATTATGTACCGTCTCATTTAAAAGATATGAATCGGCAGATTGTATATCAGATTATTAAAGAAAAAGAAACCACTTCGAAAGCGGAGTTAGCAAAGCTGACGGGAATCAGCTCCCCTACAGTAATTAAAATTGTTAATTTCTTAATAGAAAAAAAGCTTGTCATAGAAGTGGGACAGGGAGATTTCAGCCAGAGTGAAGTTTCTGTCGGAAGAAGGCCACGTATGCTGAAGTTGAATACCGGATTAATGTATGTTGCAGCATTTTTCCTGGAAGGTGATTTTTTAAGTATGGGCGTGGTAGATTTAGCAGAGCGTATCATATATAAAAAAAGTATGGAAATAACTCCGGACTTCTCCTTTATCATGCCGGAAATTCTGAATAGACTTGTCATGCAGCTTTTAGAAGAAGCCGGAATTTCGGAATCCCAGCTATTTGGAATAGGAATTGCCCTTCCGGTAGCATATGATGAAAATAAATGCACGATTATAACGGCGCCGCTGATTCAGGTAAATGAACCCCTTGTGATCAGAGATGAAATAAAGAAATTAGAAGATAGATACGATGCGATTGTAATGATAGAAAATGACGCAAATGCTCAGGTACTGGGAGAGTTTCAAAGGGCTGGATACAGTGAAAAGGAAGACTTGATATTTATTTCTATTGGAACCGGACTGGGCGCGGGCATTGTTCTAAATGGACAGCTTCGCAGAGGAAAACATCATATGTGCGGAGAGATTGGCTATATCTGTTTCCTTGGTGATAATATTGAAAGAAAGAAAAATGCCGGCTGGCTGGAATCCCAAATCAGCTATAGGGTACTGGAAGAAAAGTTCGGAGTGGATTTTAGTAATGGCAGCGGGCTGGATTCCGATACAAAAAAGAAACTTATAGAATATGTGGCACTTCCCATTGCGCTATGCATAAACAATACAACCATGCTTTTGGACTGTGGAAATATCGTCTTGGGGGGTATTGTAATAGAAGTTCTGGGAGAAGAATTATTAACTGAAGTGAAGAGGCACGTAGATCAGATGTCTGTAATCGGGAATTCTATCCGCCTTCAAACTTCATCTGACAGCGGACTGATTGGAATTGCATCCATGGTCACAAAGAAAAAAATAATTGACTTATTAACATTGGAGTCTGATTAATCTATTTTGGTATTGGGTAACACATACCAAAACAGGTTGAAGTATTATAATAAAAAGTTGTATTCCAAAAGGAGTATAACTTTCTATAAATGGAATTAATTAACAAAGTTAGTTAATTAATGAAAAAGAAAGGAGGAATCCTTAAATGGAAAAAGTATTAAACAGTGTAGAATCCTGTCTGGAAAATCAAACGAACGGACATTTTCAGTGGAAAGTCTTTGCCGGCTTTGACGGATATGTAGATTTACTTGTAAAACCTGTACGCTCCGGAATCAATGATCAAAAGAAGTATTTTGAAACCATCTCGGAGTTTGGAAGCTATTTAAAGACCAAGGCGAGTAAAAGCTGTTCGATTGAATTGCAGAAAATTACAGAAAAGGTTGGAGGAAACACCATAATTTTTGCCGAAGCCCTGGCGGCTTTTGGCATAAGCAGCAAATGTGTAGGCGCTTTCGGATATCCTAAAGTGCAGGAGGTATTTTCTAATGGAAACAGCAATGTAGAAATAGTGAGTATTACAAACCCGGGACACTGTACGGCATTAGAATTTCAGGACGGTAAAGTTATGCTGGCTGAAAATTCAGATATCAACGAATTGGATTATGAGGTTCTAATAAGCCGTATAGGTGAGAAAAAATTCTCAATGTATTTAGAAGAAGCAGATGTTTTGGCTTTTATGAACTGGAGCGAGATGGCGGGAGGAACGTTAATCTGGAAAGGGATATTGAAAAATATACTTCCGAAAGTGGCTGAAAAGAAAAAAAAGTCGGTTTTTATTGATATCTCGGACTGCTCCAGAAGAAGTAAAGAAGATATCGGCGAAATGTTGGAATTGGTTCGGGAATTTTCATCTTACTTTGATGTAATCATGAGTTTGAATAGAAATGAAATGGAAACCATCTGCAACACAATGCCGGAGGAGTTACAGGAAGCAGATTTTGAAAAGATGGGAGAAGTGATCAGAAACTACTGCGGGATTCAATATCTGGTAGTGCACTTACTGGATGGAGCATATGCTTTTTCAGGTGGGGAACCGTATTATATTGCGAATAAATATGTTGACAAACCTCTGATTTCCACAGGGGGCGGAGATAACTTTAACGCAGGTCTGGTATATGGAATCATGATGAATATGGATATTGAGCAGGCATTGGCAACAGCGAATGCTACCAGCGGTTTTTATGTAGTCAATGGAAAAAGTCCAGCCCCGGATGAATTAAAATCTTATATCAGTCAATGGAAAAAGGAGGTGAGAAGTCATGATAAGACCTCCAAAGAGAGAGCCTGACTTTCGCAATCTGGAATTGGTTTTAGAAAAGAAGAAACCCCAAAGACCTACGCTGTTTGAATTGTTTGTATGCGATGAAATTATTGAAAAAGTTTCAGGAAGACATTTAGCAGGGAAAAACAAGCTGGAAAAAGATGTTGCGCTGATTGAAACTTATAATAGCCTGGGCTACGATTATTCGTTAATAATGCCCACGGAATTTGCATTTATCGCAAATAATAAGCTGGAGAAAAAGTCTTTTTCTTTAAATGATGGTGCGGTTATTACAGACAGAAAATCTTTTGACCAGTACAATTGGCCGTCAGCGGGTGATTATGACTATACATATGTAGACAAACTGGCAGAATATCTGCCAAAGGGAATGGAATTTTTAGCCTGGTCCAGTGATGGACCCCTGGAAAGTGTCATAAAGCTGGTAGGTTATGAGAATCTCTGTTACATGCTCTATGATGATGAAACTTTGGCTGCTGATATTTTTGAACAGGTAGGTAAGCGTACGGTGGAAGATTACCGCCAAATGCTGGAGAATCCCCATATTAAAGGGGTGGTGGTCGGGGATGACTGGGGATTTAACACACAGACGCTGCTGCCTATAGAAGTTTATCGAAAATATCTCTTTCCATGGCATCAAGAAATTGTACGTATGGCACATGCCGGAGGCAGATATGCTATTTTGCATTCCTGTGGGCAATATCAAGGAGTGATAGAGGATATTATCCAGCATATGGGATATGATGGTAGGCACTCCTATGAAGATAATATTATTCCCGTAGAAAAGGCGTACGAAGATTTATATCCGGATATCGCGGTTCTGGGGGGAATTGACGTTCATTTTTTATCCGTTGCTTCACCTCATGAAATAGGAAGGCGTTCAGAAGAAATGCTGGAACGTACTTTTAACAGGGGAGGATATGCACTGGGGTCCGGAAACAGTATTCCCAATTACATTCCCTGGGAAAATTATAAAGCAATGATAACAAAAGCATATGAATAAGGAGGATCATTATGAGTAAGGCAAAAATTGTATTTATTGGAGCAGGCAGTATGTCGTTTGGGATTCCCACATTCAAGGATCTCTTTACCACCAGAGAATTGGCGCAAAGCACCCTTTCGCTTGTGGATATTGACGAACAGAACCTGGAAAGAATGTATCAGCTGGCATTGAAAATGAATGAGGCATCAGGTATGGAGCTTAAGATTGAAAAGACGGTAAACAGAAGGGATGTGCTGCAGGGGGCAGACTATGTGGTAAACAGTCTGGCTATTGAAAGGTGCGAGCTTTGGCGAAAAGATTTTCAGGTTCCTTTAAAATATGGCATCAAGCATTGTCTTGGTGAAAATGGAGGTCCCGGTGCTCTGTTTTTTGGAATGCGTACAATTCCCCTTATCATGGAAATCTGTAAAGATATGGAGGAGTTATGCCCCGATGCATGGTTTTTGAATTTTTCCAATCCGGAAAGCCGAATTGTACTGGCGGTTAATCAGTATACCAAGATTAAGTGTATTGGTCTTTGCCATGGAATCTTCATGGCGCAGGAAGATGTGAGTAAAGTACTGGGCAGGAAAAAAGAAAGTGTTGAAGTATCTGCAGCCGGAATGAATCATTTCCAATGGCTTCTTAGCATTCGTGACAGGGAGAGCGGAGAAGATCTGTATGAAGAATTAAGGGAAAAAGAGAAAAGCTATGACAGCAGATTTCAGCCGTTTACCCGAAAAATGTTTCGTGCAGTGGGAATTTGGCCCACCTGTTCGGATGATCATCTGGGCGAATATCTCCCGTATGGGTATGAGGCAGGTATGGAAGGCTATGATTTTGATCAGGATGAGCAGGATCGCATCCGGATGAAAAAGGATGTCCGTGAAGTAATAGGAGGAGAAGCCGGGGCAGAAAAGTGGCTGGTAAAATCGGGAGAGAAAGCAATGGAAGTAATTACCGCCCTTCATACCGGCAGGAGAACCTATATTCCATCAGCAGTAGTATATAATGGCGGAGCAATTACAAATCTGCCGGAAGATGTGGCTGTAGAGATTCCAATTATAGTGGATAAAGATGGAGTGCATAAGGTACATATCGGCAAACTGCCTCAGAACATCTGCTCGTTGCTGTCTCTTCAGGTAGGGGCACAGCAAATGGCTGTCCGTGCTGCAATGTACGGTGATAAAGAGATGGCTTATCAGGCACTCTTAGCCGATCCGGTTATAAACAGCACAGATGCTGCAAGAAATATTGTAGATGAACTTTGGGAAGTGAACAAGGCTTATATAAAAAGTACCCTATAGCGGAGATATTATGGAATGTAGCAGATCGTAAAAGGAGAAGCAGAGTATGAGGAAAAAAATAATTGTGGCAGCATTATGTGTATGCATGACAGCAGGAACGATAACGGGATGTATGGGGATTGGGAATAAAGAAAAGCAGCAGGAGAATACAAAGGAAGAAAAGGCGGAACAGGGCAGCGGGGGAGCAGAAAGCCAGGCGGGAAAATCAGAGGACATTGATTATAATGCAAGCTTTGAACTTCGGTTTACCTCATCCCTGAATGGTGAGGTGAGAACAGCACTGTTAGAGGAGGCAGCACAGAAATTAAATGAGAAGTGGCCCAATGTAACGGTGGTAAATGAGAGCACTGGTGATTATGCCCAGAAATTGAAACTGGAATTCAGTTCTGGTGACGGATATGATATGGTTTACCTGGATGATTTGAACCAGCAGGCACTGATGGAAAACAATTATCTTATGGATATTACGGATGATGTTCTTGAAAGAGGCTGGATTGAAAAATCTGTTCCTGGATCTATAGAATTTAATAATCTTCGTACACCGGATAAATATTACAGTGCGTCTTTCCTGATGGCACCGATTGTCGTGTATTACAATAAGGATATTTTTAAGGAAATTGGAGCTGAGGTGCCAAAGACTGTAGAAGAGCTGGAAGTGATCATGCAAAAAGCAAAGGAAGCGGGCTATATCCCGACGGAATGCGGTGGGGATAATTATTATCAGATTATCTGGGCGGCAGAGAGTATGATTTTAAATTCTGCGCCCAAAGATGATATTGATGATTGGTATTACAAAAGAACGTTTTCAGAAAATATGAAAAAAGCATTCACCGATGCATTTGCCCGTATCAGTGACTGGCATAAAAAAGGTTATTACAGAGAGAACTTTGAAGGGGTAAAAGGAGATGATGTTCCTGCACTTTTCAGTCAGGGAAAAACAGCGTTTACTATCGATGGAGATTGGAGTCTGGCAAATTTTGAGGCAAGCGGACTGAATATGGGCGCATTTATTTTTCCAGGGTTTTCTGCAGATTCAGAACCGTATATTGTCGATGCGACAGATGGGGCATGGGCATTAAATGCAAATCTGGATACCAATAAAAAAGCGGCGGCACTGGATTGGATTGATATATTTTTTGAAGATGATTTTGTGAAGAAGTGGTATGAAGCCAGCTTTACACCTGCAACTTTAACGGATGTATCTGATGTGGAGGCCACAGACCTGCATAAAGAAGTAGCTGAAAGTACAAAGAATGCGAAAATAGGATTCTATTTAGATAACGTGAAGCCCGGCTATCTGGATTACATGATCAAAGAAACACAGCTTCTGACACAGGGGCAGCATACACCGGAATCATTATGTGAAAGCCTTGAAAAGGAATGGAATAAGAAGTAAGTGTGACGCACAGCTGTCAGAAAGCAATTTTAAGACATGCTCTAAAGCGTTTTCACACTGCCTATTTGGAAATATTGTAAGAAAATTACGATATTTATGCGGGACAAGTATGAAAGAAGAGGTGAACGTAATGGAAGAAGCAGCGATATCGCACACGAAGAAAAAAATAAATGTAATGGCATATGTATTTATATTACCAGCATTGATTCTGTTTCTTGTTTTTGTCTGCTGGCCTTTGCTGCAGACGGTTTATCTGAGCTTTAACAGCTGGGATGGATTAGGAGAAATAGAATTTACAGGCCTTACAAACTACAAGGAATTTTTTACAGATCCGCTGGTACTGCAGGCTGCAAAAAACAATGTTTTGTGGATGCTGTGTTCATGTACCATTCCAATTGCTATTGGTTTGATACAGGCCTCTTTGCTGGTGAATTCGAATATTAGGCATGGAAAGATCTTTCAGCTGATTTTATTTCTTCCTCAGGTTTTTTCCAGTGTGGTTGCAGCAGTTATATGGGCCTGGATCTATAATCCGGCAATGGGGCCTCTAAATAAAATGTTGGAAAATATCGGACTGGGCAATTTGGCGCAATCCTGGCTTGGGGATTCAAAGTTTGTTATGATTTCTTTACTGGTTATGTCAATCTGGATGGGATATGGGTTCAGTACGGTAGTTTACAGTGCTGCCATTCAGGGCATCAGCTCAGAATTATATGAAGCAGCTACCATGGATGGCTGCGGACCGTTTAGGAAGTTCTTTTATATTACGATACCCAGTGTAAGGCTTACGACTACAACACTTTTATTGTTTGCCCTGATTGATTCGTTTAAGGTATTTGATATCGTATATCAAATGACAAAGGGAGGTCCTGGTTACAGTTCCTATGTATTGTCTTATTATTTGTATAATGAAGCATTTGTTAAGAACAGGATCGGATATAGTGCAACGATTGCTGTCATAATGACTGTATTCATTCTGCTGGTATCAAAAGGATTTCTGCGGTATCGGAAAGGTGGTGAAGAGATGTGAGGAAGAAGAAAAATTATACTCCGGCAGTATATGCGGTATTGTGTTTCTGCTGCCTATGTACCCTGGTTCCCTGCGTATTGATTGTAATTACATCTTTGCGGACAACAGCAGAAATCGTACAGTCGGGATTGTTTGGCAATATTCAGAAACTGCATTGGGAAAATTATATACAGGCATGGAAAGTGGGGCATTTTCCAAAGTATCTTTTTAACAGTATGTTTATTTCTTTATTTTCCGTAATAGGAGTGCTTTTGTTTTCGCTGCTATCATCCTATGCTATGAGCTGTCTGAAATTCAAAGGGCGGAATCTCTTTCAAACATTAATTGTCATGGGACTTGTTATACCGCTGGAAATTATCGTGATACCGTTATTTTACGATATGAAATCCATGGGGCTTATGAATACACACTGGGCAGTTATTCTTCCTACGATAGCTATGAATGTGCCGTTTGGAACCTTTCTGCTAAGCGGTTTTGTAAAGGAAATACCGGCATCCCTATTGGAATCGGCACGCATGGATGGTACAAACGAGTGGCAGACTTTATGGTATATTGTGGCACCAATTATCAAACCGGCACTTATTTCACTGCTGATCTTCACCTTTATGTGGTCCTGGAATGCATTTATGCTCCCTAATATCATGATTAAGAGTGAAACGATGCGGACATTGCCTCTGGGGCTTGATTTTTTCCGGGGGAAGAACTCACAGAACATACCGTTAATATCTGCAGCATCTAATATTATCGCATTACCTGTTATTATCGTCTATCTTACCTTTCAGAAAAACCTGATTAAAGGTATGATGGTTGGAGCCGTCAAAGGATAATGAGCAAAAAAACAAAATTTGTTACATAGTAAAGCACTGCATATTTAATGATTTTAATTTGCGGTGCTTTATTTTTAATCCCCCTGTCTTTTCATTCTATCAATTCGAAAAATATACTAATAGCTTTTTTCAACAGAATAAAATTGGCTTTTCAGGCTGCTAAAGTCTATGAAAGAATAATACTTTTGCGAAACCGGATTCGTATTATCTTCATCGTTCGCAGCGTTTTGAGCATCCTCCATAGTTTCCCAGGTTACTAAGTCAGCCCAGGTATCGCCATCGACAAGTACCTTCCAAGATATGAATCCTTTCTTCTTAGATAAAATTTCGTTATGTGTTTTTTCTGACGCAAGCAAGTAATCTGATACAGACGCTCCTTCTATTAGTTTATAAGTGATAAACCAAACTGTATTCGACATCATATTTTGTCTCCTTTCATTTTTCGTTAGTGTATCACACCTAATGCGACATGTAGCTGTCGCATTAGAAAAAAAACTTGGGACAAATTTACTCGAAGTACCAGAATATAATTCAGTTTACAAAGTCATATTTTTGCCCAGAGGGATAGGTTGTGGTGCAAAAGTATTTGGAAGTGTGATATTATAAATATAAAAAAGGGGATAAGTAATGCAGATTGAGCGTTTGGTGCAGATGGTATTTTATATAGTCAATCGGGAGCATGTCACGGCGAAAGAATTAGCTGACCATTTCAGTGTATCAACGAGAACGATATACCGCGATATAAACACGTTGACCCTTGCGGGAATCCCTGTGACATCTTCCAAGGGAACGGGTGGGGGAATATCGTTAATAGATGGATATACGATTAACAAATCATTATTCTCTAAAGAAGAACAACAGAATATATATCAGGGATTGCAGATTTTACAGGCTTCCAAATATCCGAATGCCGAAACGGCACTCAGCAAAATTGGCTCTATTTTTAGAAATGTTTTAGAACCAGAATGGTTGGAAGTCGATTTTTCATTTTGGGGTAGTGATGAAAAGCAAAAAGTGGGTATATCAGAATTGCAGCATGCCATCATCAACAAGCACATGATAACATTTGAATATATTAATAATGAAATACAAAAATCAAAGAGGGCTGTGGAGCCGTTGCGGTTAGTGTTTAAATCACACGCATGGTATATTGTGGGATTCTGCCAGAGCAAGCGGGATATACGCATTTTTCGTCTGTCAAGAATGAAACATATCCGTGTAACACCAGAAGTCTTTGAACGTGAACTGCCTACGGACTATTTATTTGCATATAGTTATAAAGAGAAAATCAATATACCTGCTATAAAATTAAAGTGTTACTCGGAAATAGTCGGGAGGGTATATGATGATTTTCTAGTTCCAGAAAACGAAGTTTTAGCATGTACAGATGGCAGCTATATGATAACGGTTCAGAACGAATTGGATAATTGGTTATTTGACCGCTTGCTGTCGTATGGGAAATATGTTGAAGTCATTGAGCCGGAAGAAGCCCGGACTATGATCAAAGAAAAGGCTCTGGAGATAGCAGGACTATATTATTGAATTGGGGCAAGTTGACACTAAGTGAAAAGGTGATACCATTATTAACGGTATTTTACCCAACGGGAGAGTATATGAAAAAGGCAATTGTTCTTATATTAACAATACTAATCTTATTTTCTGGTTTTACAACACTGGGTTATGCAGCGCCAGACGCACAGTCTGCGGAAATACAAGCGTTGCTGGATGATGCCTGCCGTATATCAGGTGTGCCGGGAATGTCACTATCAATACGGGCGGATGATGAAGTGTCCTACTTTTCTTCCGGGTATGCAGACCGTGAAAATAAAGTGTCTGCGAGCGAAAATACACTATATGAGCTGGCATCGGTCAGTAAGGCTTTCACAGGTATGGGTATTCTGCTGCTGGAAGAACAAGGGTTGCTGTCAATGACGGACCCTGTCCAAAAATATTTACCTTGGTTTACGTTAAAGTATGAAGGAAGGACTGTTGATATGGAGAGCCTTACCCTCAATCACTTTCTTCACCATACCAGCGGCCTGGTTAATATCAGGCACACACAGCTTATCCCCCAGGGCAATACGCCGGATATGCTGCGAAGGACGGTGGAAAAGCTTGCAGATGCTGAATTGGCGTTTCCACCAGGCAATCAGTATGATTATGGCACTGTGAATTATGATATATTGGGTTTAGTGATTGAGAAGGTGTCGGGACAATGCTATGAAGACTTTATGAAGGAAAAGGTATTAAAACCGTTAGGTCTTAACCAGACGTATATGTATCAGGAAGATGCCAGGGCCACCGGACAGCTGGCACAGGGCTACCGTTCCTCCTTTTTTATGACTTTTCCATATAATGCGCCGGATTATGCGGGGAATAAACCCGCCGGCTACATCATTTCCTGTACGAAAGATATGTCTCGCTGGATGGACATACAGATGGGAATTGTGCAGGATATACCCGCAATATTCCACAGGATTATCGAAAAATCACATCAGGGTGACCGGTCTGTTCCCGCTGTCGACGGTATGTATTATGCAGCGGGCTGGTCGGTAAATGCCGAACAATCAATTATAGAGCACCAGGGGGTTAATCCCAACTTCACAACGGAAGCAGCCATCCTGCCAGACGAACGGACAGCCATTTGCTTGCTGACCAATGGTGTAAATACCAATATCAGCCTGGTGCTTAAAGTTAAAGATATATTGGACGGCAATCTAACGCAGTTTTATGAAATCGGCGGAACACAGTTTATGGACATTGTTTTGTCCGCGGTCACAATTACTTTTATCATATTAGCGGCTCTGTTCTTCCTCTTGGGATTGCGAAGAAAGAAATCGAATGAGCGTCTGCCTATGATAAAAAAGACAATCTTCGTAATAGCTGTTTTGCTGACCATAGCGATTGTCCTGTGTATGATATGTCTGGTACTCGATTGGTCAACGATACTTGTCTGGCAAACTTATAGCGTCTTTACCGCTTTGATTTCATCATCTTTATTGAGCGCAAGTATTGCATGGTTTGTGTACATGCACCGCTACCATGCCACGCCGGGAAAATAAGTATATAGCCACCATGAGGAAGTATTTCTATTTAGAATCTTTTCATCTAAAAACACTATGGGATAGCTGCAGACGAATCTGTACTATTCCATAGTGTTTTTTAGATGTTGTGATTGTCTTTTATCTCTAACTGCATATAATGCAAATTCGTGCTCAAATGCTCCACCATAGCTTCTGAAGCCGCCTGCTCGTCTTGGTTAAGGATGGCGTCTACGATTTTTCTGTGGGTTTTGATCGTCTCATCTTTTAAAATACGCCGGGTAAGGGTCGTTATAAAATCAATACCGCTGCGGTCGATGATTGGGATAATGCTCTGCAGCACAATATTTCTGCTGGCACGTGCGATGCTGGCATGAAAAGCAATATCCGTTTCGGTATGATCTTTGTTGTTTTTGATTAATTGTTCTATTTTTAAACAAAGGTCACTTATTTCTCGCAGATCAGATTCGTCAGCATTGCGGGCGGCAAGCGCCGACATCTGTGGTTCTATCAGCATTCTTACGGAGATCAGATCCATTGCCAGTTGTTTTTTGTCTTTTACAAACGTAAAGCCAAGCGGATCATCTACAACACCGGGTTCCTGGCAGACAAATGTTCCGGAACCGCGCCGTATTTCCACAATGTTTCTGGATACCAGGATTTTGACCGCTTCCCGGATTGTACTGCGGCCTACCTTTAAACTTTCCGCCAACTGGAATTCGTTGGGCAGCTTTTCACCTGATTTGATCTTATTCGTTATAATTAATTCAATAATTGCATCGGAAACTTTTTCTGCCAATGGTTTATCGGCTATATTTTCAAATTCATACATAAGTAGCTTCTCCAAACTGATTTCATTAGATTATATATTATTGTTAAATTAGGAATTGATAAGCAAAGGTTAAGTTCAATTGCATTTATTGTATCATGTTTTTTTTGATTCAACAATTAGTTAATTTGGAGTTTTGGAATGAAAGAACATCATGATGCACAAACTCCCATACGAAATACTATATATATATTTTAAATAGTCAAAATATATAAAAAACCCCATTGACAAATCATTTCATTGTTGATATTATATAGTAAATACATCAGACGTCTGATGGCATGACGTATATGAAAGGAGGGAAGCGCAACTACAATATATGGTGTTATAGTATTCCTGATAAAATAGAAAAAGGGTTTTACAAAAGAATGGAGGAGAAGTATGTTTGAGAATTTGTTACAGAATCCCGTATATATGCTGGGGATAGTTGCGGCAGCAGTAATTATTTTAATTGTATTGGTTATGAAGTTTAAGGTAAATGCATTTGTAAGTTTATTGATCGTGAGTGTACTGAGTGCATTTGCAGCCGGAATGACTCCGGGAGATACGCTGGCTTCCATTACCGGGGGGATGGGAAGCACGCTGGGCGGAATTACGATTATTGTTGCATTGGGGGCAATGTTAGGTGCAATGCTGGAGGTATCCGGCGGAGCTAAGGTAATGGCGAATACTTTGATTAAGACCTTTGGAATTAACAAGGCACCATTGGCGCTGGTTGCGGTTGGTATAATTGTAGGAACACCGGTTTTTCTGGATGTGGCGTTTATCATTTTGATTCCGGTGGTTTATTCTCTGGCAAAGCAGACGAAGAAGTCGGTGTTGTTCTTCTCGCTGCCGCTGCTTGCAGGACTGGCAGTAGGCCATACTTTGATCCCGCCCACACCGGGACCTGTAACGGTTGCAAATATCGTAGGTGCGGATCTTGGAAGCGTTATTATGATGGGATTTGTAGTTGGGATACCGGCAGCAATCTGCGGCGGAATTTTCTATTCAAAATTTATTGCGAAACGAATTAATGTAAATCCACCTGAAGTTCCGGAAGTAGCAGTGGAAGACGAGCGGAAACTTCCATCGTTTGGTATTGTGGTATTGAATATTTCCCTTCCATTAATATTAATCGTAATCAGAACGGTCTGTGATCTGGTTTTACCGGAAGAAAATTCATTAAGAGTTGTGTTGAACTTTATCGGTGCACCGGAAATAGCGCTGTTGATATCTGTTCTGTTTTCATTTTTAACTTTGGGACTCCAGCGGGGAATTTCCAAATCAGTTATTGAAGAAGTATGTTCCAAAGCACTTGGTCCGGCAGGTATTATTCTTGCGGTAACCGGAGCGGGAGGTGTATTCAAACAGGTATTGATTGACAGCGGAATAGGAACAAGCCTGGCAGATATGATGTCACAGGCAAGTATCAGCCCCATTTTCATGGCATATTTAATAGCTACTATAATGAGAATTTCGGTTGGATCTGCAACGGTTTCCATGACTACGGCAGCGGGAATAATGGCGCCAGTCATTGTTGCAACAGGCACAAATCCCACTCTGATTGTAATGGCAATTGGATGTGGAGCAATCAACTTTGTGCATTTTAATGACAGCGGATTCTGGCTGATCAGCAAATATTCCGGCACTAATGAAAAAGAAACATTGAAGACATGGTCAGCAATGGCTACCATTATTGGTATTACAGGAATTATCATTGTAATGATCCTATCCATATTTATAAAATAGTAAATTAGTTATATGGTGCGGGCAGAATAAAAGCGGATGGTTTCAGAAAGTAATATTCCGTTATAAATGCAGATCTAACAGTGAATTGATGGAAAAAGGCTATGAAGTTTAAGGAAAATAATAACCTGTAATGAATTGTGGAAAAGATCGGAGGAATATATGAATTCTTATGAACGAGTAATGGCGGTATGTAAACACGAAAAACCGGACGTGGTTCCGGTAGGACCCTTCCTGGGAAATCACGCAGCGAAGATTTGTAAAGTGCCGCTGAGTAAATACTATACGGACGGAAAGGTAATGGGCGAGGTTTTGTACAAAGCCTGGGAGGAATATGGATATGATATTATTTTCGCCCACTCAGACGGTTATTACATCTCCGAAGGTATGGGGGTGGAGACTAGAAAGGAAGGCGATGACCTTCCCATTGTAACAAAGCATGGGATAAGTTCCCTTTTAGAGGGGGGAAAGATTAAAGTACCGGATCCATATCGGGATGGCAGAATGACTGTTTATCTGGAGGCAATTGCTTATCTAAAATCCAAACTAGGAGGCAAAGTTGCGATTAGGGGAACCGGAACGGGAATGTTTTCTCTGGTTTCCCACATATACGGCATACAGGAGCTGCTTCTGGACATGGCTGAAATGCAATATGCAGACGAAGATGAAGATGCAAAAGAAATGGAAAAATGCTTTCATGAATTAATGGAAACCTGTACGGAAACCCTGATCCGTTTCACTACGGCAGAGCTGGAAGCGGGCGCCAATATTATTCATCTTGGAGATTCCCTGGCATCTCTGGATGTGGTTTCGCCGCAAATCTTCCGGACATATATCTATCCGTATCTGAACAAATTTTTTACCAGGATGAAGCCGCAGTTTGAGCAGCATAATGCATTCGGACTGCTTCACATCTGCGGAAATAATACGGCAGTTCTGGATGATTATGCATCAACAGGTGCCGATATTTATGAGGTGGATTATAAAGTGGACCTTCTGGAATGCAAACAGAAAATCGGGGATCGGATCATACTGATGGGAAATGTAAACCCGGTAGAGCTTCTGCAGGATGATGAAGAAAAAGTAAAAGAACTCTGCAGAAGATGTCTGGACGTGGGAACTGCCGGAGGAGGATTTATCCTGGGAACAGGCTGCGAAACGGCGATCAATACCCCTAAGGAAAACCTGAAGCGGATGGTACAGGAAGCCCATAATTACCGTTATTAAAATATAGCTCCCGGCTTTTCGTATACCAATGAATGGGCACCCGGAAAAGAAAATGACTAAATCATATGAACTACAAAGAAAGGATACAGCAAATGAAGATTACAAATATCAAACTATATAAGGTACAGCCCAGATGGCTTTTTCTAAAGGTTGAAACGGATGAGGGAATCTGCGGATGGGGGGAGCCGGTAATTGAGGGCAGGGCGGAGTCTGTAAAGGCCTGCGTGGAAGAAATGAAAACCTATTTAATTGGCAGTGACCCAAGGAGAATAGAAGATATCTGGCAGGTGCTTTACCGCGGCGGATTTTATAGAGGCGGTCCCATTTTATCCAGTGCAATTTCCGGAATCGAACAGGCTTTGTGGGATATAAAAGGAAAATATTACAATATGCCCGTCTATGAATTTTTAGGTGGCATATGCCGGGATCATGTTGATGTGTACTGCTGGATTGGAGGCGATCGCCCGTCTGATGTAGGAATGGAGGCAAAAAGGCAGCAAGATCTGGGCTTTAAATCAATTAAAATGAATGCAACGGAGGAAGTGGCATATATCGACAGTTT
The DNA here is from genome assembly GCF_001029355.1 of Robinsoniella sp. RHS. Taxonomy (NCBI): domain Bacteria; kingdom Bacillati; phylum Bacillota; class Clostridia; order Lachnospirales; family Lachnospiraceae; genus Robinsoniella; species Robinsoniella sp. RHS. The sequence continues at coordinate 34,116 of NZ_JNGB01000031.1, read as the reverse complement.
CGCCAAGGTAGATGCAGTGTGTGAGCGTGTGGCGGCTATCCGTGAGAAGTGCGGGAAATATTTTGGCATTGCTGTGGACTTTCACGGCAGGGTACATAAAAGTATGGCGAAAATGTTGGTCCAGGAACTGAATCAGTTTCATCTGATGTTCATTGAAGAACCGGTTCTGTGCGAAAATTATGAAGCGCTGCGGGAAATTGCTAAATACACGGCATCCCCAATAGCCACCGGTGAACGTTTGTTTACCAGATGGGATTTCAAGAAGATCTTTGAACAGGGGGTTGTAGATATCATACAGCCGGATTTGTCCCATGCCGGAGGTATTCTGGAATGCCGGAAGATATCAGCCATGGCGGAAGCCTATGATGTAGCGGTTGCACCCCACTGTCCCCTGGGACCCATTGCGCTGGCATCCTGTCTGCAGATGGATGCCTGCACGCCCAACGCTTTTATTCAGGAACAGAGCCTTGGAATACATTATAATCAGGGAAGTGATCTGTTGGATTATCTGGCTGATCCGAAGGTATTTGAGTACCGGAATGGAGTGGTTCAGATTCCATCTAAACCGGGGCTTGGAATTGAAATAAACGAAACCTACGTAGAAAAAATGGCAGAGACCGGTCATGACTGGAAGAACCCGGTATGGCGAAACAGCGATGGAACCGTGGCGGAATGGTAGAAAGGATGTGTTTTGATGGAAATGTGCTCCAGAGTTATTAAGGACTTTAAAGATAAAATTGCAAATGGACCGGTGCTCGGACCGTTTTGCAAAACCCTTGATCCTTCCTTCATTGAAATTTTGGGATACAGCGGATTTGATTTTTGCATACTGGATATGGAACATGGTCCGGCATCAAGTTCAAATCTTGCTGATTTAATCCGGGCGTGTAATGTAACCGGGATTCTGCCGGTAGTAAGAGTGCCTGAGGTATCCGAGCAGGCAATCGGCAAGGCACTGGATCTTGGTGCCGGCGCAGTGCAGATTCCCCAGATCAGCAATGCCCTGCAGGCGAAAAAAGCAATTGAATTAGCAAGATTTTATCCCAAGGGTCAAAGGGGGGTTTGCAGATTTGTGAGAGCCGCACATTATTCAGCCATGCCCAGGGAAGAATATTTTGAAACATCAAATGAAATCCTGGTTACTCTTCAGATTGAAGGTGTAGAAGCAATCCAGAATCTGGAAGAGATCATGGAAGTGGAAGGAATCGATATTATTTTTATTGGCCCTTACGACCTTTCCCAATCACTGGGGGTTCCGGGGCAGATAGACCATCCCAGGGTATTGGAATATATGAATACCATTGTGGATATGGGTAAGCGCAAAAATATTCAGATCGGCACGTTCGTAGATACGAGAAACGGTATGAACAGATGGATTGCCCAGGGAGTAAAGTATATTTCTTATTCTGTGGATGTGGGCATTTTTATGGATGCATGTAAAGATCTGGTAGGAGATTTTAAGGCGGCGAAGATTTGAGCATTACCGCGTTTTTATAGTTATATTTTGCCGGTAGATGGAGAAGTACCTTTTTGTGTTAAGAACTTCAGCTGATATATTGAAATTAGTTGGAATCTTAAAACAAAAAGGTACACTTTGTTGTGTTCTATTATGAGCGAAATGCAAATTCTTTTATTTCCATTAACCTTCTGTCTAAATCATTTCCACGGAATGTAAGATAAAGGGTTTTGACTCCTGTTACCGGAATTAAATTGCAGGAGAAGGACTGCCATGCATCCCATCTCCCTGTTGGCTGTACAAGACAGGAGCCAATGAGCTCATCATCCGCCCATATTTCAACGGTTCCCCCGTTTATGCGGGCAGCAGCAGTAATAGTAAAGGAATGGGGTGTTTCAAATGAAAAATAGCGGTAAGCAGCCCAGGAACCATTGCAGATATGAGTTAGGATTTCACCGCTGCCGTTACCGTCAGGGCACAGGTATGGGCCATTTCTTATCTGGCAGGCAAGGGAAGCAGGATAAGTTCCTTTCGCTTTTAGCGGATTAGATGCACCTTGTGAAGTCATGGGGACTTCCGGGATTCTGCCGTTTTCATCAAAATAAATCTTTTCGATACACATTCTGCGGTTGAATTTGGAGTTCTGGGATGAACGGTGGTAGAACACATACCATTGATCTTGGAATTCTGCAATACATCCGTGATTATTCCAGGTTTGGGGATCACAGTAAATATTGTCGATAATCACACCTCCTTTTTGAAAAGGACCCAGGGGAGATCGGGAAATGGCATATGACATACAGGTTGCACGGCCTCTGGCGGTATCGGTATACACCAGGTAATAAAGCCCGTTCCGCTTGCGCATACTGGCGCCTTCATGAAAACCATGCCGTTTTTCATCAATCAGGCAGGTATTTAAAGAAGACAGATCCAAAGACCTCATGTCTGGGTTCAGCCTGGCGCCTGACAGCTGGAACTGTCCCCAATAGTAGTAAGCGCTGCCATCATCATCGATAAAAACGGAAGGATCGATGCCGGAACCGTCTGCATAAGGAATTGGTACGGGATTTGTAAACGGTCCGCAGGGAGTATCAGACACAGCCACGCCTTCATAAGCGTTGGTCATACAAAAATAAAGATAATACTTTCCGTCTTTACAGATACAGTCCGGGGCATACATCAGGGAGCCTTCTTTTGCCCAGGGGATATCGCTGCTTTGCAGACAGATGCCGTGGTCTGTCCAGTGGAGGAGATCATTCGTTGAAAATACGTGCAGCACATCGCTGCAGTATGTAGTTTCGCCGCTGATGTCATAAGAACCATAGAGATACATGCGGCCGTCCGGCATAAGGCGGGCTTCCCCGTCGGGTACAAAATGTGTTAGAGGGAGTATAGGATTCATAAAATTAATTCCTTTCTTTTTATATCCGCTACACGAATAGCGAAAAAATAGTATCTTCACAATAACATATAAAATTGGCAGATGTCAATGATCTGTTTATAGAAATAAGTGTGAAAAAAAGGGATGAAGATTTAAAATATACTCGGGTAAATTATTTAGCAATTATGTATTGACAAAAACGCATTACTCTGATAATATCTACTTATACAAAAAGATCAAATTCGATAATATTTCACATAGAATTTAAAAATAACAATACATAATATACAAAAATACCAACAGGGAATGATTTTATCATTCCATTTATTTAAAAAAATAATTTACCCGAGTAAATAGGAGATGAGTGTATGAAAGCAACCAGATCAGATGTGGCAAAGCTGGCAGGAGTTTCAACAGCTACGGTATCAAATGCTTTAAGTAATCCGGAAAAGGTAAAAGACGAAACCGTTAAGAAAGTACTCGAAGCGGTTAAGGCACTGGATTACAGGCCGGATATGATAGCGAGAAGCATGTCCACAAAAAAGACAATGCAGATAGGAATTGTATTAGAGAATATTTCAAATCCATTTTTTGGAGATATTGTCAGGGGGTTCGAAAGTGCGGCGAATGAAAAAAATTACTTTGTAAATATTTGTACCGGTTTTAATAAACTGGATGAATATTTTGACAACTTTATTACAAGAAGGCTGGATGGGGTATTTGTAACGGCAATACCTTATAAGTTCAATATGGATAAGCTGTACCATCTGGTTGACAATGGGATTAAAGTATTGGTCAGCGGCAACGTAGGAGCAGATTTCAGGAAAGTTTCTTCTATAGAAAATGACCATATGGCTGCGATGCATGAGGCAATGGAATATCTGTACAGCCTGGGACACAGGGATATTGCTTATTTGAGCGGACTTGGAAGAAATCTTCCCTATGATTTAAGAAGTATCGGTTACCGTCAGATGGTGGAACGTTTGGGACTCCCCTGCGGGGAAGATTTATTGTTTGATGGAAAGTATCCATATTCCACGGACATGACGGACGGTTATTATTACGCTAATGAATTGATGAAATCCGGCAGGAAATTTACAGCTGTGATCTGTGTCAATGATCTGATGTCCCTTGGTGCAATTAAAGCATTTAAGGAAAAAGGGTACCGGGTTCCGGAAGATGTGTCAGTTATGGGATTTGATGGGATTACTTATGGAGAATACTGGGAACCCTCTTTAACAACAATGAATCTGGATAAAGTGAAATTTGGTGAAAAAGCTTTTGAATTACTGTATTCGAATATTTCAAAAGGGAATACAGGATATTTTGAAAACAAGCTAAGCCTTATTAAGAGAATGTCAACTGCAAAATGCAGATGATATATAATGCGTGTGTAAGATCGGTGAAAGGAGGTAAAAAAACTGCTTCCCTCTGATAGGAACCGGTGGAACGATAGCCTAAAGGAAAACAGTGGATAAATTATAACATAGATACGAAAAACACGCAATGCATTCCATATAAAATTATAACAATATTAAAAAATCAACAATTAAAGGAGCGAAGTCATATGAAAAAGAGAAATAAAATGGTAGCATGCCTTTTGGCAGCAACAATGATTTTTTCAAGCTTTTTAACCGGCTGCAGCGCAAACGGAGGAGCAGGGGATACACAGAAAGAAACGTCAAAAGAATCCGCGGCAGGAAGTGAATCCGCAGCTTCTGATAAAAAGGATACAGAGAATGGCAGCGAGGGAACAACGAATGGAAGCGCATCTGACGCATCCGATGCTGGCTGGGATACCTCAAAAGAAGATACGATTACCTTAGCGGTTATTAATAATTTCTATACTGCCGGCGAGAAGAAGCTTGCAGAAGAATACATGAAGCTTCATCCGGAAACGAAAGTAGTTGTGGATGTTATATCTGACAATGATTCATACATAACAAAGATGATGACGGCAATGAGCGATGACAGAGAAAATGCACCGGATATTGTACATGGTAACTTCCTGGCTGCTGCAGTTGCAAATAATAGTGCTGATATTGCAGTGGATAAGGGGTATCTGATCGATATGACAGATATGCTGGACGAGGTAAATCCTTACAATGACGGCAAAAAAGTAAGAGAGGCTTTTGATGAAGATGATTTCTTGATTTCCATTAATTCATCCGGCGGCAGGCATCTGACATATCTTCCGTTTGATAAAATCGGTGTTGCATTTTATTACAATAAGACAATCTTTGACAAACTGGGATTATCCGTGCCCACAAGTTATGAGAATCTGATTGAAATCTGCGGAAAATTAAAAGATGCAGGTTATGATGTTCCGATTACAGCAGGAAATGAAAGCGGATGGCTGATCAATTCAATGGCTGATTCATATTACCGCACTACAGAAAATGAGTTTTTAGTTCAGCCTGGTGATGCAATCTGGGATGAAAATCTTATGAAAGCGAATATAGATTTCAAATTTGATGAAAATAATCTTGACTGCGATGCAAACGTAGTAGGCAGTGCAGAGAGACAGGCAAAATATGCAACAGAAAACGGCATTAACACAGAAGGCAACAAGAAAGTCTGGAGTGAATTCCAGAAACTGGCGCAGTATTTCCCGACAAACTGGATTGCAGCAGATGGTTCTCAGATTATTACAGACTTTGAATCACAGGTTTCCCCAATCTTATTTAATGGAAGCTGGAATGCAGGGCTGATTTTAAGTGACGTAAACCAATTGCCGGAAGATATGCAGTTTGAATGGGCAACTTTCCAGCTGCCATCATTTGAAAAAGCTCCGGAGGGCTTCAGCCAGACAATCAGAGGCCTTTACAGCCTTGGAAATGCTATCAGTATTGTTCCTAACAAAGATGATGACCATATGGCACGTGTTAAAGATTTCTACAAATTCTGGTATTCACCGGATCAGGCAAAATTATGTTTTGAAGAAACACTTGCCAATGGAAACTATGTACAGGGACCATGCGTTGTAAAAGGTGTGGAATTAAGTCCGGAATTAACATCTAAATTAGAAGGTTTTATTGCTACCGGTGTCAGCCGCGGCGCTCAGTGGGTAACCGGGCAGGACATGGTAACACAGGCTGATAAGCCAAAATACAATGATTTAATTCTTCAGTTCTCAGAAGGAAGTCTCGATGTAGACAGCTTCCTGGAACAGATGGATCCTATATACCGGAATTACTACAAAGATGTAGTAGACAGAGCCGGTTATGACTTAGATCCTACGACAGCAGATACTGCAAAATAAAGGAAAGCAGGAAAGGGTGATGGTAAGGAATTGCCTTCGCCCTTTTCCAATTGCACATTGCAGTCATGTTGCAATACTGCAAATATAAGTGGTGTGAAAATGCTTTCCTGTCACACTGCTCAATCATAAACGAGGAGGACCCTATGAATAAATCTCTGAAAATGAAATTATTGCCATATTTGTTTATTGCACCAACCTTTATATTGCTGGCGGTTTTTTCTTATTTTTCTATTGGTAATGCATTTTATACGTCATTTACAGATTCTACGTTCGGAATTTCATCAAATTTGGTGGGATTTGAAAATTATATTGCAGCATTTAAAGATGAGATGTTCTTAACATCATTCAAAAACCAGGCAATTATCACCGTTGCAGCCGTTTTCTGCAGTGTATTTTTCCCGCTGCTGGCTGCAGAACTGTTATTTTTTATTAAAAGATCAAAGGTAGCAAATATTATTAAGACAGCATTTGTAGTTCCCATGTTAGTTCCTTCTATTGTTACAATTTTGATATGGAAATACCTTTATAATCCGAACTTCGGCTTTAACTCGATTTTAAAAGCCTTTGGTATGAATGGTCTTGCTCATAACTGGCTAAATGATAAATCTACGGCGCTTTTGTGTATCATTCTCGTTGGTTTTCCATTTGTATCCGGCATGTACTTTTTAATTTTCCATTCCGGACTGAATATGATAGGCGAAGAACTATACGAAGCAGCAATTGTTGACGGGGCAACCCAGTTTAATGTGGTGAAAGATATTCATCTGCCAAATGTAAAACCATACATGAAAATTGTGGTTACACTTTCCTTAATCGGAAGCCTGTCCGGATTTGGACTGGTTGCTGCCACCACAGGCGGCGGTCCAGGATATGCAACGATGATACCCGCCATGCAGATGTATAAGATTGCATTTGGAGATGGAAAGTTTGGATATGCTTCTGCACTAGGAGTAATTTTATTTATCGTAATTATAATTTTAACTTTGCTCACCAGAAGATTCTTGAAGGAGGAAGATTAGTATGCACAGTAAAAGAAAAATCGGAGTCGGGTACGTGATCAGCAGACTGCTTATCATTGCGTTGTTGATTATAACCTTCTTTCCCTTCGTTATGCTTATAAATATGTCGCTGAAACCCAATGTTATGATTGCAAATGATTTTCTGGGGCTTCCAAGAGAAATTTATTGGGTCAATTTTGTAAAGGCATTTAAATTTGTATTCCGGCCTATTTTAAATTCCCTTTATGTATGCGGTATTTCCCTGGTATTAATCATTGTGATAGTAGCCATGTCCGGCTATGCCTTTGGAAGGATGAAGTTTAAAGGGAAGAATATTTTATTTTCCTTATTAATGGCTGTAATGATGGTTCCTTATACCTTGTTGATCATCCCTAATTATAATATTATTAAAAATCTCCATATTTTGAATACCTACTGGGGACTGATTATTCCTTATGTGGCGGGACAGCAGGTCTTTGGTATTATTCTGGCAGAGGCATTTTTCAAGGGACTGCCCAATGATATTTTTGAGGCTGCAAAGATAGACGGTGCCAGCGAGATTTATGCATTTGCCAAGGTTGCGGTGCCGTTGTCGAAGCCAATCCTGATTACAGTCGGGATTACATCGGTGGTTGCCATGTACAATGACTATATCTGGCCGACCATTGCCATGACCGGCGGAGATGAAGTGAAGACCTTCTGCCAGATCGTATTTAATAATGCGGCGGGCAAGGGAACTAACGATATGGGATTAATAGCAGCAGCATTTATAATAGGTACCATTCCTTTATTAATCGCAACATCCAGCTGCCTGAAATATTATATTCAGGGTATGATGGGTGGAGCTGTAAAAGGCTGATTGCCATGGATCATGATGACAGGAAAAAGGGAATGTTTGCCCAGGTACGGTCCTTTAATGGGAATCAGAAGAAGTTTATGGTTTCCCAAATTGTGGGGTCTGTGTATAACAGTATCGTATCCGGAGTTCTCATGACCGGATTCCTGCTCTACACAGGGGTGCCAGCCGCAGGGGTCGGCGTAATTCTGTCAATTCCCCTGTTGGCAAATGTACTCCAGGTACCTTTTGGGAAGATATGGGATTTTTTCCGCAATTCCAAGCAGGCGATTAACCGGATGGTTCTGCTTGCCAGATTATTAATATTATCCATTGTCTTTATTCCCCTGCTGGTGTCGGAGGGATCTCAAAGGATGATGGGTGTCCAGGTAGAATTTCGGATTGCAGCGATATCGGTGATTTTATTTTTTGCATATATTTTTGCATCCAGCTCCGGGATACGTTTAAACTACTGGATGGTGAATTCTATCCAGCCGGATATACAGGGTACATTTTTTGCATTCCGGGATAGGATTGTGGTGGGATTAACGACGCTGATTTCCTTTGGTGCAAGTACCTGTATTGATACACTGCAGCAAAAATCCAATGAATATATTGGTTTTGCAATTATCTTTTTTATTGCGGCTGCAATTGCGGTAATCGATTATATTGTAATCAGGAAAATTCATTATGAGGAACAGCTGGATGGGCAGTCCCGGATATCGCTGAAGCAGTGTGTCCGGATATTTCATGAAGATAAAAGATTTCTGCATTTTCTGATTTATATGTTTTTGCTTAGTTTCTCCATGAATATGGCAAATCCCTATTATAACGCCTACATGCTGGAAGAACTGCATTTAAATTATACAAATATTTTCATGCTGACAACCCTTCAGGTAGGAGTTCAGATTGCAGTTTCCTCGGGCTGGGGAAGGATCGCGCAGCATATTCCCTGGAAGAATATCCTGACGATTGTCACACTGGTTCTGGGAATCCAGTTTTTATTCTGGCCATTGGTTACGCCGGATTCCATTGGTTTAATTCTGGTCATCTTTATTACCAGCGGATTAATCGCTACGGGACTGGCGACGGCACAGTTTATGCTTCCCTATCACTATGTCAGACCGCACAATGCTATTCGGTATCTCAGCATTAATACGGCGCTTAGTGCATGCGGTGGATTTTTGGGAAGCCTTACAGGATCGAAAATCATATCGCTATTTAAAAATATGGACTTAAAAATTGGTACGGTTTCCATTGGATCTATGCAGATGAATATGATTATTTCCGGTTTGCTGATTCTGGGAACGGTATGTTACGCAAGATTAAAAATGAGGGATGAATCGTGAGGCCAGAAAACTGCAGACGGCAATGCTTTTAAGAAGTGTTTATGGTTTTGGGTACCGGGTGATTCAGGAGATTCAGGCTGGAAAAAAATAAGCAATAGAAAGGAAGCCACGATGAGTTTTTTCAGCCATTTAATGTGTGGCAGTATTACAGGCATGCCTGTAATAGGAAATGGGTATAAATATGATCGAAAACAAAGGACAGAATAATAATATTTTCCGCATACTGGATAACAGTATTCTGGAGGATTGTGAAGAAGATAATAGAAAAAGGGTGTATATGACGCCCAGGAAAATACTGTGGGAATCACAGGGAAATAAATGCCAGGTGGAGAACAGTTCTGCTTTGCTGGAAAACCGTTCTCCACAGATTTCCCTGGTTCCGGTAAATCCTTGTATCTTAAAAAATAAGGGAGAAAGTGCCGGCATCCTTTTGGACTTTGGCGTTGAAATCCATGGCGGGATTTCCCTGCTGGTATGGAAAGCAAGCCTGACGCAGGGAATGCGGGTCAGAGTTCGTTTTGGAGAATCCGCCATGGAAGCCATGAGTGATATCGGGGGCGAAACCAATGCTACCAATGACCATGCAAACCGGGATATGATCGTTGAAGTACGGGATATGAGCATGAACCGCATTGGAGAAACGGGATTTCGCTTCGTTCGGATTGATTTACTTGATGAAGGAGAACTGGAAATTAAAACGGTGAAGTCTATCTTAATCTATAAAGATATTCCCTATAAGGGAAGCTTTTCCTGCAGTGACGAGATGTTGAACCGCATTTGGGATACCGGGGCATATACCGTACATTTGAATATGCAGAATTACATATGGGATGGAATTAAAAGGGACCGCCTGGTCTGGGTGGGAGATATGCATCCCGAAGTTACGACTATACAATCTGTATTCGGATATGATGAGAGTGTGCCAAAAAGCCTGGATTTTGTCCGGGAAGAGACACCCCTGCCGGGCTGGATGAATGGTTTTCCGGCATATTCCATGTGGTGGATCATTATACAGCATGACTGGTTTGTTCACACTGGCGATCTGGCATACCTGAAAACACAGAGGGAATATCTGAAGGGGCTGTACAGACAGCTGTCAGACGGCATTGATGAAAATGGCAAAGACAATACGCCGGAAGTACGGTTTGTTGACTGGCCGTCTTTCCAGAACCAGCCGGTTGTAGATGCGGGGCTGCAGGCGCTGCATGCTATGGCAACTCAGAAATTGCAGGAAATATTCACGGTTCTGGGAGAAGAAGATCTGGTCCGCCAGTGTGAGGAAGATCTGAAGAAACTGGCATCATTTGATGCAGATTATAAGGATGCAAAACAGGCAGCGGCACTTTTGGTCATGGCGGGACTAAAAGATCCGGTGACGGTAAATGATCAGCTGTTAAAGGTTGGCGGAGCAAAGGGAATGTCTACTTTTATGGGGTATTATATTCTTACCGCCCGTGCAATGGCGGGAGATATCATAGGGTGTCTGGAATGTATCCGGGAATACTGGGGCGGTATGTTATCCCTGGGAGCAACTACTTTCTGGGAAGATTTTAATATAGACTGGCTGGAGAATGCAGCGCCTATTGACCGGATAGCAGAAGACGGGACAGAAGTTAATGTACACGGCACATACGGGGGGCACTGTTATGTGGGCTACCGTCACAGCCTCTGTCATGGCTGGGCATCGGGAGTAACTCCGTGGCTGATGGAAAATGTGCTGGGAATCCAGATTCTGGAGCCGGGCTGTAAAAAGGTAGCGGTAAAACCAAATCTGGGAGATCTGAGCTGGGCAAAGGGAAAATATCCAACCCCATATGGAGAGATCCAGGTAACTTGTATAATCCGCTCGGATGGAACTATGGATGTCCAGGTGGAGGCACCGGAAGAAATTGAAATCATTCAATAAACGGGAAAGGCAGTATTGCAGACAGCCTGCAATATAAAGGGTATCCGTATGATAACACAGAAGCTGAACGAAAACTGGTTTTTGCAGATCATGGACAGACGGGACAGGATTCCCGCCTCCGTACCCGGGTCTGTCTACAATGACCTGCTTTCTGCAGGCCAGATGGAAGATCCGTTCTGGCGGGATAACGAAATACAGGCTCTTAAAATAATGGAAAATGATTTTATTTACAGCTGTGAATTTTCAGTTACAGACGACTTATTGAAAGCAGATGCCAATATGCTGCATTTTGACGGAATTGATACTATTGCGGATATCATGCTGAATGGAAGCCACCTGGGACATGCCAGGAATATGCACAGAATCTGGGAGTATGATGTGACCGGGATATTAAAAAAAGACGGAAATCTGCTCACTGTGCATATCTATTCTCCCACCAAATTCATTAAAAAGTGTATGGAGGAAGTCATTACTTTAGGTACGCCGGATTGTATGGAAGGTTTTCCCCAGATTCGAAAAGCCCATTGTATGTTCGGATGGGATTGGGGTCCCAGGCTTCCGGATGCGGGAATCTGGAGAGAGGTATCCGTAATCGGGATATCCCGTGGGAAAATTGACAGCGTGTATATTACACAGGTACCGGAAAACGGTGGTGTGAGGCTGGACTATGAGGTGGAACTGGCAAAACTTCCAAATCAGAAAGAGGTGGAATTCACTTATGAGGTTCATATTACAGATCCCAATGGGAAAAAGACTTCATATACCCAATCGCCGAAAGAATCGTTCATAGAAGACCCCATGCTCTGGTGGCCGAACGGTTTTGGCAGCCAGCCGTTGTATACCCTGGAAGTGGTTTTATCGGCAGAGGGCTGTATAGTTGACTCATGGAAGCGCAGAATCGGTCTGCGGACTATGGGAATTCAGAGGAAAAAGGATGAGTTTGGAGAAAGCTTTGCCCACGAGGTGAACGGTATTACAATCTTTGCTATGGGGGCAGACTACATTCCGGAAGATAATATTTTTTCCAGAATAACGAAAGAGCGTACCCGGAAATTACTGGAACAGTGTGTTGCTGCTAACTTTAACTGTATTCGTGTGTGGGGTGGCGGTTATTATCCGGATGATTATTTTTTTGATATCTGCGATGAGTTGGGACTGATTGTCTGGATGGATTTTATGTATGCCTGTGCAGTGTACGAGCTGACGGATGATTTTGATGAAAATATCCGTGGGGAGATTGAAGAGAATGTAAAACGTATCCGTCATCATGCATCACTTGGGCTCTGGTGCGGAAACAATGAAATGGAAATGTTCGTAGATGCCGGGGACTGTGTGAATTCCCCAAAACAAAAGGCTGATTATATTAAAATGTATGAATATATTTTCCCTCAGATTATGAAGAAGTGTGATCCAAATACCTTCTATTGGCCGGCAAGCCCCTCTTCCGGAGGCAGCTTTGATTTCCCTAACGACCCGGACCGGGGTGATGTGCATTATTGGGATGTGTGGCACGGTGGAAAACCATTTTCGGAATATCGAAAGTTTTACTTCCGCTATGCCAGTGAATTCGGATTCCAGTCATTCCCCTGTGCCAAGACGGTGGAAAGCTTTACCTTGCCTGAGGACCGCAATATTTTCTCCTATGTAATGGAAAAGCACCAGAGGAATAATTCTGCAAATGGGAAAATTATGAATTATCTGTCCCAGACTTTTTTGTATCCAAAAGAGTTTCCCGTTTTGCTATATGCCTCCCAGCTGCTGCAGGCAGAAGCAATCCGTTACGGGGTGGAGCATTTCAGAAGAAACAGGGGAAGATGTATGGGCGCAGTCTACTGGCAGTTGAATGACTGCTGGCCGGTAGCATCCTGGTCATCGGTTGATTATTTCGGACGGTGGAAGGCGCTTCACTATGCGGCGAAAAGGTTTTTTGCTCCGGTTCTGCTGTCCTGCCAGGAAGAGGGATTTTTAACACAGAGTGCGAATATTAACGAAGAACCAAAAGAATATGAGAAGAGTATCCAGTTCAATGTCTCAAATGAAACCCTTACGGAGAAAAAACTGACTGTTGTATGGTCTGTGAGAGACGCCCTGGCTAATGTATGCAGAGAAGAGGCACTGGAACTGGTAGTTCCGGCTATGGACAGTGTATGGTGTGAAAAGATTCTCTTGCCGGATGTAAATATTTATGAGGAATATGTCAGCTATGAACTTTTGGAAGAGGGAAAAAGCGTGTCTTCCTCCAGTGTTATTTTTTCCGTGCCCAAGTATTTCCAATACAGGGATCCGAAGCTTTCCTGCCAGGTACAGGGGGATGAAATTATCGTGACGGCGTCAGCCTATGCGAAAAGCGTAGAGATCAGGAACAAAGAAGAAGATCTGATTTTATCGGATAATTACTTTGATATGGATGCAGGTATGAAAAAAGTCAGGATAATCAGCGGGGTACCGGATCAAATGGAGCTTAGAAGCGTCTATGATATCAGGTGACACCCTGTTGCCTGTTGTCTGAAAGCAACCCGGCGTACGCATCCTGGGGAATAAGAAATCCACATTCAGAAGATGCGGCTGGCTGCATCTTCTGAATGTGGCATGCTCCGATTAACCGGCTCATATTTCTAATCCGTGTATTTGCTTTGTATAATAGTGCAGCCTGTTCCGGTTTTAATTATGATGTTATGATTCCGGTTTGAAATGACAGGTGAAGGAGTTAAAGTGCCCGGTACCGGACTCGGTAAACATACCCAGATAGGTGCCTACAAAGGTTAAGGAATAAGTTCCTTCCGAGCAAAGGCCGGCAGTCATACCCTGACCCAGTGTTGTATAGGCAGAACCGTCCGTACTATATAGAAATGTATAATAGTTTCGGTCTGCGATGATTTTCAGATAAATTTGTCTAAAATCTTCTTCTATGGGCCGTGATGTGATGACTTCCATATCATGTACCTGCCTTCGCAGGCATACCTGAAAGCCGGTGTCTGATCTCTCCAGGTAGAGGTCATAGTGGTAGGAATCATTATAATAGGCTGTAATACCGGTTCTTTGTCCCGGAATGAAGTGATTTAAGACAACACACTCTGCCTCGGTACAGAATTCTTTTTGCCGGATTCCAAGAAAAGCCGGACTTTTTGTACGGGTTGACAGTGAGACACCTTTTTGATCCCTCATTTCCAGATACTGTCCGCCTGCATGGATCTGATAATCTAAGAGGTCTGGATTTCTGATAAAATTATACTGGAGATTTATCACATTGTCCCGGAAATAGTCTGTAAATACAGTTGTTTCCGGAAGCTGCGGGGATGTGATGGGTCCGTCCATGGAGTAATCTATGGTTCCGTTTGTACCAATTACGGGCCAGCCCTCGTCATCCCAATAAAGAGGAGTGAGGAAAGTTTCACGGCCCAGATTATGCAGAGAAGGGCCTAGCTGGCGGATTCCAAGACAAACCATCCACCAGTTGCCGGCGGGGTCAGTAACCATATGGCCGTGTCCGACGCACTGAATGGAGGAATCAGAATCTTTATGGGATAGAACGGGATTGCGGGGACAGCTTTCATAAGGACCATAAATGTCTTTGCTGCGCAGGATCGTTACCATGTGTCCGTAGCTGGTTCCGCCTTCTGCCATAAGCAGATAATACCAGCCGTCTTTCCGGAATATATGGGGACCTTCCGGTGCGATACCGCCGTTGCCTCTGGAAATCAGCCGGCTATCCGTAAGCATTTCCCCTGTCCGGATATCAATTTCACAGAGATAAATGCCGTGGGTTCCCCCAATTAGTGCAGAGGTAGTGAAATAAACATGTCCGTCTTCAAAGAAAAGCGAAGGGTCGATGCCACCTTGTTTTACAAAGACAGGATCAGACCAGGGGCCTTTCATGTCGCTGGCTGTTACGATAAAATTCCCGCCGTTGGAGACATTGGTGACAGTCACATAGAAAAGCCCATTTTCAAAGCACAGAGAGGGGGCATAGATTCCTCCGCTGGCATTGTCGGGGATGGGGACATAGGATGTCCGGTGCAGAAGGTCCAGCTGGGAGTCCCGGTCCAGACAGTAACTGATTAACTGCCAGTTTACCAGGTCTCTGCTGTGGTAGACTGGGATTGCAGGAAAATATTCAAAGGAAGAAGTTACCACATAGTAGTCTTCCCCGACTCTGCAGATGCTTGGATCCGGGTTAAACCCTTTTATAATAGGATTTTGATAGTTCATAGGATTTGTCCTTTCCTGTTACCGTTATACGTGTAGCGATTTTTAAAAACATAGCATATCCATAAGAGAAAGTCAATATAAAAACGAAAAAATTCTTTTGATAGTTTACTTGACGCATCCAAATCTCTCTTTTATAATAAAATAATAACGACACGTATAGCTGAAAAATCAGTGATGAATTCCGTCACATAAGTAAAGGATAAAAACCCATGAAAGTAACCAGGTCAGATGTAGCAAAAGCAGCGGGGGTAGCACCGGCAACCGTATCATATGTATTGAATAATTCCAGGCAGATTTCTGAAAAGACCAGGAAGAAAGTTATGGATGCCGTTAACGAGTTAAATTATCAGCCGGATTTAATTGCCAGGGGGCTGGTGACGAACCAGACGATGCAGCTAGCTCTGATTTTAAGTGATATCGGCAATCCTTTTTATGGAGAAATTGCCAGGGCATTTGAACAGAGTGCTTTAGAAAAAGGATACTTTGTAAGTATCTGTTCCGGTGAAGGGAATCTGGACCACTATTTGGAGAATCTGGTGCGGCGGCACGTGGACGGAGCTGTAATATTTGCAAATCCCACTCATTATCAGATGGAGAATGTAAGGAAGCTGGTTGACAATGATATTAAAGTTGTAATCAGTGGAAACCAGGTGCCTGACCAGATTGCATCGATTGAGAATGATTACATTTCGGGAATGGAGCAGGCGCTTACCCACCTGTCAAAATACGGGCATAGAAGGATTGCCTACTTCAGCTGTTTTGGAAACCAGTCACGATACGATACCAGAATCGATGGTTTTATAAGTGCAGCAGAAAAACTTGGACTGCATCAATCCGATATTCTGTTAGTAGAAGGAAAACCCCCATATCATTCCGATCTGGAAACCGGTAAGGAAATGGCACAGGAAATTATACGCAGGGGAATGCCGGTGACAGCGGCTGTTTGTACAAATGATCTAATGGCTATGGGTGCCATTCAGGAATTCCATCAGGCTGGTATTAAAGTACCGGAGGATATATCCATAATTGGCTGTGATGATATTATGCTTGCTTCAGCCATGATTCCTGCATTAACAACCATAGGAATTGATAAAGAAAAGCTTGGAAGGGGTGCTTTTGCATTATTATACCGTCAGATAAAAAGCGGAGAAATTAAACATGAAAAAGTGACTGTGGAGTTAAAGGTACGCAGTACTACATCTAAGCCGGCAGTCAGATAGACCGCCGGGCAGTACCTGACAGATGAAGATTAGAAACATATTATTTTTTTAACCAAACAGCTACACGAGTAGCGAATAATGAAATCCAGAGGGGAGAAAGCTATGACAATCAAAGAGAAACAGAACTTATTTTCAAACCCACCCGCAGAATTCCGGGGAAAGCCGTTTTGGGCGTGGAACGGAAAGCTTGAGGAACAGGAGCTTTTACGTCAGATCGATATTATGAAAGAAATGGGATTTGGCGGATATTTTATGCATTCCAGAACAGGGTTGGAGACGGAATATCTGGGAAAAGAATGGTTTGAACTTACCAATGCATGTGCCGCTTACGGAGAGAAACAGGGAATGGAGTCCTGGCTCTATGATGAGGACCGATGGCCATCGGGCAGTGCGGGGGGTATGGTGACAAAAGATGAAGCTTACCGTGCCATGTTCCTGGAGATGGTGGTAGTAACAGACCGTGATGCTCATAAGTATATGGACATGCATCATTTAGAGAAATCGTCTGGGGAACCGGATACCGTCATTCGTTTTGCCTGCAGATTAACGGAATTAGGTTACAGGGAAGAGAGAATTCTGACGGATGGAGAATTGCCATTATCAGGGGAAGCTGAGGTGATTTTTCGCATCAGGTATTCAGAATGTAAAGATGTGTATAATGGTTTTACCTATCTGAACACAATGGATAAGGCAAGTGTAGAACGTTACCTGGATGTGACCCACAACGCATATGCCAGATCCTGTGAAGGCCGTTTGGGATCATCAATAGCCGGAATTTTCACGGATGAACCCCACAGAGGCGCTTTATTTTCTACTTTTTCCGAAGGACGGGAAAATGCAGTTCCTTTTACACCGGGGTTATTTGAAGAATTCCAGAAAAGGTTTGGTTATGATTTAAAAGAACATCTCTTAGAATTGTTCCTGATCCGGAGGGAAAACCGGATACGGAAGGTTTCCAGAGACTATATCGAACTTTGCCAGGAACTGTTCCTGGAGAACTTTGCAATACCAATGCAGCGCTGGTGTCAGGAGCATCAGCTTAAATTCACCGGACATGTGCTTCATGAAGATTCTCTGACCACACAGACTGTTATGCAGGGATCACTGATGCGCTTTTATGAATATATGGATTATCCCGGGGTTGATGTGCTTACGGAAGAGAATGAATGCTGGTGGATTGTAAAACAGGTAGTGTCGGTGGCTCGCCAGCTGGATAAAAAATGGGTCCTGTCTGAACTGTATGGCTGTACAGGCTGGCAGATGGACTTTGAGGCCTATAAAAATACAGGAGACTGGCAGGCGCTGTTTGGCATCAATCTAAGATGCCCCCATTTATCCTGGTATACCATGAAAGGCGAAGCGAAGAGGGATTTTCCAGCCAGTATCTTCCATCAATCCGCCTGGTATGAAGAGTATCATTATCTGGAAGACTATTATTCCAGAATCCATGCAGTGTTATCAGAAGGAGAGCCGGATCAGGAACTATTGGTGTTAAATCCTATTGAAAGCGTGTGGGCAAGGGCTTATTCCGGTGCTTTTTCCGGTCTGGAACCCAGAGATACGGAGATATTGAAATTAGAAGAACAATACCGACAGGTCTTCCATACTTTAGTGAAGAGCAGAATAGACTTTGATTATGGAGAAGAAGATATCTTATCCCGTCATGGCAGGGTAGAAGATGGCAGGCTGATTGTTGGAAGATGTGCTTACAAAAAAGTCCTGGTTGCAGGAATGGAGATAATCCGTTCATCCACAATTCAGCTGTTAGAAGAATTTGTAAAGCAGGGAGGAACGGTTATTTTTGCCGGTGACGTGCCGGGATATGTAGACACGGTGCTTTCTGACAGGGCCAAAAAGCTTGCAGAGTCTGCCATTACCGTACCATTTCAAAGCGAAGATATTGCAGGGCAATGCAGAAGCGGAAATGAAATCGGCATACAGGGTGAAGGAGAAGAGTACATCTTTGCACAGGTGCGGCTGGATGGCTTCAGTAAGACTGTTATGCTGCTCAATGTGAACCGTAAGAAAGGATTCCGGAATCTGACAATTTGTCTGGGTAAGGGAGAATCAGCTGAATTATGGGATGCAAGAACAGGGATGGCTTCAATACCGGAACAGTACCATAAGGACGGGGAGATTTTTGTTAAGACAGATATAGAAAAAGGAGAAGAAAAGCTGTACATCCTGACTTCAAGTAAGAGAGATCTGCCGGAAGAAAAACAGAAGGATGTAAAATTGGATCGGATTTTATTAGAAAACAATAAGTTTTCCTATAAATTGGGAGAAGCAAATATTTGTGTGCTGGACATGGTATCTATAGAGACAGAAGCAGGTGATGTAATTCCATATATGGAGGTTCTGAAAGCAGATCAGGAATTGCGGGATATCTATGGTGTTCCACATCGGGGCGGCGAAATGCTGCAACCCTGGTATGAAAATAAAAATGGTGGTGCCGACGGAGCTCTTGGAAGGATCAGACTCTGTTATGCATTTGAAGCAGACTATATACCGGACAGTTTAACAGTTGCCGTGGAAGATCTGGAACATATATCCGGGATGAAAATAAACGGCCAGCCTGTTTTTACAAAATCTGTCGGAAAGTGGCTGGATATCTGTTTTGATCAAATTCATATTCCCGGTTCACTCCTTCAGACAGGGAAAAACCAAATAACAATGGAATATGACTATTACAGAATCTGCGGCGTGGAAGCAGTTTATCTGCTTGGGGAATTTGGTGTCAGGACGGATAGCAAGGGAGCATTTGCAAAGCTGACGGAATTGCCGGATAAGCTTCTCATTGGTGATATCACCAGCCAGGGACTGCCGTTCTACAGCGGCTGCCTTTCGTATTATATTGAAGGTGCGGATGAAAAATACATGCAGGTAAACATACCGAAGTGGGAAGGCGCATGCCTCAAGTGCATAGGAGATGAGGAGAAAACCATTGCATTTGCGCCTTATGAAGCAGATATCCACGGTTTAAAGGAGATTCAGCTGTATCTGACCAGGAGAAATACTTTTGGTCCCCTTCATCAGCTGCCGGCTAAATCCATTGCCTACGGCCCGGATAATTTCCTGACCAGAGGCAATGAATGGTCCGATGCCTACGTTCTCTATCCTCAGGGAATTATGGAATCCCCTGAATTTTACCTGATATCTGAAGATGGAACTAAATAAAGGTGTGGTATAAAATATATGATTGAGCATGTATGATTGAAAATATACATTGATAATGCATGATTGGAAATGCGTTATGGAAACTGATAAAGGAGAAGTGATATGGAAGAAATATTTAAAGCGGCGAAACAGATATTTATAAAAGGTATGGAGCAGCAAGCAAACACATATGCCTGCTTTTCCAAAACTTTTGAAGTTAAGGATATTCAGGAGGATCTGATTCTTCTGATCAGTGCGCACGTCTCCTACCGGGCATATATAAATGGAACATTTATCAGCCATGGGCCTGCACCGGCTCCGTTTGGATATCTGAGGGCAGACAGGATCAAGATAAACGGACAGGTGAAACTTGGGAGGAACCGTCTGTCGGTGGAAGTCATGGGATATGCGCCCAGAGAGAATAATTATGCGACTTTTGAAAGCTCCTGCCTGTGTGCAGAAGTATATCAGGGAAGTGAGATCATAATTTATACGGACAAATCATGGGATTGTAATATTTTTGAACAGAAGTATCTGAAGACGGAAACACTGTCCTTTGGAAGGAGGGTTCCGCTGGAATGGTATAGGATGGATGATGGCTATGGCAGATGGAGGGCAGATGGTATCAGCGGCGGGCTGGTATGTGAAGAGTTAGACCGTCCCTGTACCTTTTTGGAAAGAGGCGTATCCCTGCCGGAATTTAAAATAGATGATTCACCTGTTTTCTCAATGGCTGTCAGTATGATGAACGGAACCGGTGAGGGTCCGGCAGTAGATTGGTGGGAATCGGAAACATATTATGGCAGTGTAGGTGCCAAGGATCTGTGCAGGCCCTCTGCAGAATGCAGCGCATTAAAAAATACTGCATTTGACGGGACTATTTTCATAGAAGACAATTTTGACAAACAAGGTGCTGTTGTTCTTAGTGATTATACGGCGCCGGCAGGGCTGGAATTTGCATTTGAAGAAGCGGAGACAGGTTTTATCGGGATTATATTTGAAAGCAAGGAGCCTGTTCAGGTGGATATTCTCTTTAATGATTATCTTACGGAAGACGGCGGGGTTCCGGCAAAAGCAGATAGTGTCAACAGAGTAATCCGGCTGCAGACAAAAGGGGGAAAATATGCATTTGAAGGGTTTGAAGCACATTTTTTAAAGCATGTAAAGCTGATTGTAACGGGTGGAAATACGTTCACTGTGAAGAAGCTGTATCTGCGTTCATATCGCCATCCGGATCAGTACCGTGCAGATTTTCGCTGTGATGATGATCTGCTAAACCGCATTTACCAGTCCGGAAGACAGACCTTACTGACCAATTCCCTGGGATTTTTCCTGGATTCACCGGAAAGAGAACGTGCAGGATGGGCAGGAGACAGCTATTGGACCGGTAGAGCTGCGCAGGTGCTGCTGTCTGACGTAAAAATAGAACGAGCCATGCTGGAAGATTTTCTGCTGGCTGAACCTACTAAGATGATGCCCTTTTCCTTCCCTAGCTGCTGCTGTGGCGGTGACCGGCAGGAAGAAGTGATGATGCCAACCTGGAATATGTTTGTTCTTCTGGAGCTTACGGATTATTACAGACGTACAAAGGATGATGAGCTTCGGGAAAAATATAAAGCCCGTGTCTATGGCTGGATGAATGCCATTACAGATTATGAAAATGAAATGGGATTATTGGAAGATCTCCCAGGCTCCCTTTTCCTGGACTGGTCCGCTTCAAATCAGGAGGACTATAACAGACCGATATCCACAGCGATTAATGCATTCTATGCATTTTTGCTAAAACGTACTGGAGAATTGTATGAGGAAGTACGGTTTTTGGAAAAAGCAGAACGGGTTTATAAGACCTTAAGGGAGAAGTATGAAAGCATAAAGGCTGCCAGACATGAAGTATTCACCATGTATCCTTATATTGCCGATTCACTTTATACAGAAAACAATCAGCTTAAAGAGAAGAAATTTTACAGTGAAGCCGCCCAGTATTATTATTTCTGGAGCGGTATGCTGGATGAAAAACGTGCACCAGAGCTTGCAAAGAATATTCTATCCCAGCTTGGCCCTGCACCGTCAGAATTTCGTGGTACCGCCCATTTATCCCTGGGTAATGCGGGGATCTTCTTCGGGTATATGCTGCGGTTTGAGGTTCTGAGTATGCTGGGAGAATTCCAGCAGCTGAAAAAAGATCTTAAGTATCTGGGAAATTATATGGTGTCAAGAGACCCTCATACGTTCTGGGAGACTTTAGGTGGAACAGACAGCAGAAATCATGGATTTGGGGCCCATTTAGCCGTAGTCTGCGTAAGAGATTTCCTGGGCATAGAGATTCCGGACCGGGTAGAAAAAAAGGTAAAAATAGCACCGCATCCCTGTGGACTGAAATGGGCAAAGGGCGGTTATAAAACGGTTGACGGACCGGTACAGGTACAGTGGTACCAGAACAAAACAGAGTTCCGGCTGATTGCAACCATTCCACAGGATTACCAGGCAGAGATTACGCTTCCGAAAGAATTGATGTATGCAGAAAAAGTCCGGGTAAATGAAATCCTGCAGGATATGGAACAGATTGTAACCGTAAAAGGGAACGTCTCAATCTGTATACCACTGTAGAATGTATAAACCTGACACTATTTTCTGCTGCGGTATTCCGTGGGAGAGCAACCCATAAATTTACGGAATACTTTTGAAAAGTAGTTGGAATCTGCAAAACCCACCAGAAATGCTGCCTCTGTAATGGAACAATTGAAATTCATCAAATGGGGAAGACTCTTTTCAATGCGGTATCGCAGTAAATAATCAAACAGGGATTCATGCATGTGTTTTTTAAATAGACTGCAGCATTCGCTTTTACAAAGATGTATGGATCCCGCAATATCTTCCAGGGTGATTTTGGCCGGGTAGTTATCCTGTACAAAAGAAAGAATGATTTTCAAACGGTCCAGATTCTTTTCGTTAATGTAATTATCATGTAATAAATCAGAATAATGTTCTAAAATGATAAGCCACAGCTGATGCAAAATTAACTGAATCTGCATTTCAAAAAAATCCCCTTTTTGGCGGCTGTGCTGATGAATTTGGATAAGTGCTTCAATCACATCATGATGCCACGCTTCCTGTAGGTCAAAGCAGATGGAAGATAGCTTTTGGTTTTGCAGCAGCGGGGCTACGTACTTTGTGTGGAGCAGGCTTTTTTCATATCCGTAAATCAGCTTGGGGTCAAAGGTGAGGGAGATATAATGACAGTCATGCCCATCTTGCATGTATCCCGTATGTAAAGTATTTGCGTTGCCAAACAGGGCCTGCCCTGACTTTAAATGAAATTCTGATTGATTAATCCGGTAAAGCATTTCTCCTGAAACTACCAGGGTGAATTCTATTTCCGGATGCCAGTGCCACATAAATGATCCCGCTTCGTAGCGGGATAAGATCTCGTCACTTACCAGAACGGGAAAAGGAAAATTTCCATGTTCTTTTATTTCTTTTTGATCTTGGTTAATCTGTATCTGCATTCTAAACCTCTTTATATTCCTGGAAATTCATTCCCGTCATCTGCACATCCCACGTTGCGGCATATTTACCATAAAGTTAGATCACGCAGCCGTTTGCTCGATCTCCATCCGATACAAATTTTACAAACTGTGACGTACATTTTTCAGAAAGCAATTTTAACGCCCTCTTGTAATTGAGATGGTTTTCGTGTCTGCCTTTTCATTACTATTATAATAAATTCATGGATATAGTCAATAGTTCATTTTCTCAATATATTCCTTGTCTGTCCTATGATCGTCAAGGTTGTTTTTTTACATTCCTTTATAATAAATTCATAACAGATCTGAGAAATCAATTATTATGAAAGGGTTTAGGGGATGAGAAAATGACAGTGAAAAATAGAATGAAAAGCGTAATAAAAATAAATAAAAAGTGTGCGGATAAAGTAAATGATCCTCAATTATTTAAAATGTCACTTCCAATCTTTATTGAATTGATGCTGCAACTGCTGGTGGGGAACATAGACCAGGTAATGATGAGCCGGTATTCCCAGAATGCTGTGGCAGCGATCGTAAATGCCAATCAGGTAATGAACCTGGTAATCATTTTTCTAAACATGGTCAGCATGGCTGCGGCAGTGATATTATCCAGGTACCTGGGTGCTAAGGACGATGATAATGCTTCCAGAACCTGCATGTTATCGCTGGGTTTCATTAGCGTGATCAGTACGGTAATTACAGTAATTATTCTTTTTGTCAATAAGCCAATTTTTTCTTTAATGAAAATACAGCCGGAAATCATGGGTGAGGCCAGGCTGTACCTGATGATTGTCGGAGGTTTTATTCTGATTCAGGGGTTATATCTGAATTTTGCGGCAATCCTCCGCACGTATACATTAATGAAGGAGGTCATGTATGTATCAGTGGCAATGAATCTGCTTAATATTGCAGGAAATGCCGTTTTAATTAACGGATTGTTCGGTATGCCGGTGATGGGACTTGCAGGTGCTGCAATCTCCACGGTTATCAGCAAAATCATTGGCCTGCTGATACTTGTACGGATTTTCAGAAATAAGATCCGTCTGTCTTTTGGGGCAGGGCTGTTAAGGCCTTTCCCTTCCAGTTTATTAGGAAATATGTGTAAGATTGCAGTTCCCTCCGGGGCGGAATGCCTGTCCTATCAAATGTCGCAGCTTTGCATACTGGGCATTATCAATACCTTTGGAACTGTGGTAACGGCGGCAAAGGGTTATTGCAGTATTCTGGCTAATTTCTCTTATCTGTATGCTCTGGCGCTGTCACAGGCAACTCAGATCCTCACAGGTTATCTATGTGGGCAGAAACGCATGAATGAAATCAAGAAAAGAGTATTTTCTACAATGAGAGTTTGTATAGTCATATGTTTTTGCGGAACCTTTTTACTTTTTATTAACAGTGATCTGGTTCTTCGAATCTTCACAGATAACACCGAGATTCTCCAACTGGGAAAAAAGATCCTGTTTCTGGAATTCTTTTTGGAATTTGGAAGATCCATCAATAATATTCTGACCAGAAGTCTGATTGCTGTTGGTGATGTAAAGACACCAATGATCGTGGGGATTACCGGTCAGTGGATGATTGCATTTACCCTGTCATACGTGTTTGGAAAGGAACTGGGACTGGGTCTTCCTGGGGTATGGATTGCCATGGCACTGGATGAATGTATCCGTGCACTTATATATGTAATCCGGTTTGGGAAAAAGAGGTGGTAGAGATTACCGTTTAAGGACATTGAGATACTAATTACGGACATTTCGGCACAAAGGACATTTTTGAGGTAAGATTTCTTCATAAAATACATAACAGAAAAACAACAGGCTATATGAGGAGGTAATTAATGTGAAAGATGCATTGTGCGTAACGAATTTGTCAAAATCATTTGAAGATTTTACACTACAAAATATCAGCTTTTCGATTCCAACAGGCTCTGTAATGGGGCTGATTGGAAAAAATGGTTCCGGTAAAACCACAACGATTAAATTAATCCTGAATTTACTGAAATGCCAGACGGGTTTTGTATCTGTATTAGGAATGGACCACATAAAGCAGGAACAGGAATTCAAAGAGCATATAGGTGTGGTTTTTGATTCCCACTTTTTTGTAGACGAGTGGAAAATGTCAGATGTGGAAAAGTCAATGGGCATGTTTTATAAAAACTGGAACAGGAAAATATTTTACCGGTATCTGAGTGATTTTAACATTGGTAAAAACAAACGTGTAAAAGAGCTGTCAAAGGGAATGCAGATGAAACTCATGTTAGCCTGCTCCTTTTCCCACAAGGCTGAACTTTTGATTCTGGATGAACCCACCAGCGGGCTGGATCCTGTATCCAGGGATGAGCTTCTGGATATCTTAGCGGATTATACGGAGGATCAAAATCACAGTGTACTGTTTTCAACACATATAACACCGGATCTGAATAAAATTGCAGACAGCATTACGTTCATTAACAATGGCAAACTGTTGTATACCGGAGAAAAAGAAGATTTTACAGAGATGTACCTGATAGTTTCCGGTGACAAAGGACAATTAACAAAGGATATCAAATCCCTTCTTTTAAGTACAAAAATATCTGGAGATCACTTTGAAGGGCTGGTCAGAGCAGATCATCTGTCAGAAGTATCCCATTTAAAGAACAGGCATGCAGACATTGATGACATTATCATATTTATGGATAAAGGAGACTTTTAATATGGATAAGATTTATAAAGCTTCAAAACTGGATTTTATGCTGATACGCTATTATTTAAAATCAATCTGTTTCACGGTCTGCATTCCCTTTGTTTTTGTATTAGTCTACCGTTCTCTGATAACGGGTATTTCATTTGCGATGTTTATGATGGCAATGTCGTCCATTTACACCTTTACCGTAGCGGAAAAAAATGATATGCACCGACTCTATGGTACGTTACCCATTTCAACTGCTGAACTGGTATGCGGGAAATATCTGCATCTGTTCTTGCTGGGTGCAATTTCATTGGTGATATCCAGTATTGTGCAGCCCTTGATTTTAATTTCACTGGGAGTGACCATATCGATTTCGGAGGTGCTTGTGGCTGCCCTCATAGGAAGCATCCTTTTTATTACTTATACAGCTTTTCAAATTCCGGGCTATTACAAATTTGGACCTATTAAAGGAAGAGTTTTTATGTATATACCTGTTGTAGGGGTTCTTCTTACCATGTTTGTACTGGAAAAAGCAAATTTAAAAAGTATGGAAATATTGGATGCCATTGGTCAGAATAAGTTAATTCTTCCCTGTTTCATTTTGATTTATATAGTACTGATTATTGGGATATCTATAATGTCCTCTATTAAAATTGTAAAGAATAAGGAATGGTAGGTGAATCATATGGGAACCGTTTTGTTGATAGGGGCGCTTCTGGTATTTGTGGCAGTACCAAGGAGAAGGAGATATCGTGATTATTATGAGTGGAAAAAGAAGAATAGATAGAAAGGTTTCATAAATCAGTTGCTCATCCTAGCTGCTCATTGAAAGTGTCTATAAATCGGGATATAATCAGTATAAAATTATATTATGGAAAAAGGAGCATTAGATATGGAGGAATATATTGCACAACAGGTACATAAAACATGCTTGTGAAGAGATAATTGTAAATGCGATTATGTTTAGTTATAATTATATTCAGAGTATATATTAACAATTTTAAAAGAACTTGCAGAATAGTAATACTTATTCTTCAAGTTCTTTTTATTGTAAAAGGATTGAACCCAAAATAAAAGCTTTCTCCCTTCTGAGGCCAGGTTCTGCATGATATTCTATTATCAGAAATGAAACAACCAATACGTATTGTAAATAAGTAATTTCAATTTAAAGAAAAGGAGAAAATGCAATTGGACATGGAAGTGCTTTTAGAAGTGAAAAATATCCATAAGTCCTTTGGACCTACGAAAGCGCTCACAGATGTTTCTTTCCAATTAAAAGCTGGAGAGGTGAGAGGTTTGATTGGAGAAAATGGATCGGGTAAATCTACGGTTTCTTCTATTATTTCAGGAATGCAGAAGGCAGATCAGGGCGAAATGATATATCAAGGTGCGCCTTATGTTCCGGAAAACGTAATTGATGCAAGTCAAAAAGGGGTTTGTATGATCGTTCAGGAACAGAGTACGGTGGAAAATATATCCGTGGCGGCAAATATTTTTTTGGGAAAAGAGGATTTATTTTCTAACAAAGGATTTGTAGATGTCAGGAAGATGGAATCTGAAGCTGGTAAAGCATTGCAGAAGATTGGTGCAGATCACATATCGCCCCGGGAACTAACGAAGTATCTTAGCTTTGAAGACCGAAAGCTTATGGAGATTGCAAGGGCATTTTATATGAATCCCAAGGTACTGATCGTGGATGAAACGACCACTGCGCTATCCAGAATGGGAAGGGATATTTTATATAAATTAATGAGGACACTTTGTGTGGGAGGCGGTTCCGTAATTTTTATATCTCATGATATCGAAGAGGTGATTGATAAAAGCGATGCGGTAACTGTGCTAAGAGATGGGATTCTTACAGCAACTCTGGATAAGCAGGAATTTTCAGAAGACAGAATCCGAAATCTGATGGTGGGAAGAGAAATCAAAGATGATTATTATCGAATGGATATGGAATGCAAGTATAGTGATGAAGTAGTCTTAAGAGCGCAGCATGTCTCTTGTGGAATATTAAAAGATATTTCTTTAGAGCTTCATGCAGGTGAGATCTTAGGGGTTGGAGGTTTGACGGAATGTGGGATGCATGACCTGGGTAAGCTCTTATTTGGTGTAATGAGGCCGGAAAGCGGAAGGGTTTTGTATAAGGAAAAGACAGAGGTCCGAAATCCCGGCATTGCAATACGAAATCACATTGGCTATATGTCAAAAAACAGAGATAAAGAAGCGCTGATGACAGCGTCCAGCATAGAAGATAACATTTGTGTCTCAGCGTATGACTATATCAGTAACATTTTTTATATCCCAAGAAAAAAAGAAAAATCGTTTGCAATGAAATGGGCAGAAGAAATGAATGTAAAGATGCACTCCACTGCTTCTAATGTCAGCAGCTTAAGCGGAGGTAACAAGCAGAAAGTCGTTTTAGCCAAATGGATGGCAAATGAAACAGAGTTATTTATTATGGACTGCCCTACCAGGGGAATTGATGTAGGAGTTAAAGCAGCAATATACCGGCTCATGGAAAAAATAAAAAAAGAAGGGAAGGCAATTCTGATGATTTCAGAGGAATTACCAGAACTTTTGGGAATGAGTGACCGCATTCTGATTTTGAAAGATGGAAAATTGTCAGGGGAATTTCGCAGGAATGACAAATTTACGGAGCAGATCCTGATAGGATCCATGATTTAGAAGAAGGAGGCTATGAATGTGAAAAGTATTACAGGTGTTTTTAAACAGGAAGATGCAGATTTCCGCCAGTATTTTGTGACATTCGTTCCGGTGATAGTGCTTATTTTGATAACAATATTTTTTCAGGCAGTAAGTCAGGGCAGACTATTGTCGGGCAAAAATATCAATGCATTGTTAAACTCGATGTTTTCCATTGTATTGGGGGCGGCAGGCGTATCGTTTCTAATGGCGCAGGGGAACCTGGACTTTTCCCTGGGAGGAATTGTAGGGCTGACCGCAGTTTTGTCAGGCTATGCAGCTCAGTTAAATCCAATTCTGGCAATTGCAGCGGGTATTGCAGCCGGCGCGCTTTGCGGGTGTGTAAATGGCATCATTCATAGTAAGTTTGGAGTATCCTCCATAATTACTACTCTGTCTACAGCTTATATATTCAGAGGAATACAGTGTACGCTCATCACCAGTGGCTCTGTGGGACTTCCGGCATCTATGATGAAACTGGAAAATACTGCATTGAAGGTAGTGCTGATTGCTATTTTTCTGGTGGGAGGTGCCATTCTTTATACAAGAACAAGGTTTGGAAAGTATTGTAAAGCAATTGGTTCAAGAGAGGAAGCATCTTTTCAGTCTGGAATAAGGATTTCCAAAATGAAAATCGGGTGTTTTATACTTACAGGAAGTATTGCAGGATTAGTTGGATTTTTTTATCTGGTTAGAGCAGCATCTGCTTCAGCCAATACAGGAGCAGGGTTTGAATTTGACGTGCTACTGGCATTATTGCTGGGAGGTATGCCAATTTCCGGCGGAGCAGGTGCCAGGTTCCGCAGTGTACTGCTGGGAAGTCTGATTATGGCAATTTTATCAAATGGAATGATCTTATGGGGATTAGACTCAGTGCTGCAGCAATTTATCAGAGGAATTATTTTCCTGGTATCTGTGTCTATTTCGTTTGATCGCAGAAATGTAACTGTGATAGAATAAATTTGGAGGATGAAAGATGAAGAAGAAAGTTGTTTCATTATTATTAACAGTTTGTATGATGACAGTGTTATTGACAGGATGCGTAGGAGAAAGTGAAGAAAATGCAAAAGCAGAGACGACAGAAGAGAGTGCAAAAGGAACGGAAAAAGCAGGGGAATTTACTATCGGGATGCGTTTTCCAATGGCAATCGACCAGATGCAGCAGCAGACAATGGATAATGTAACGGAACTTGTTGAGACGGCAGGTGGGAGTCTTCTGGTAGAAAATGCGGCATTAACACCGGAAGGAAACATTCAGGCATATGAAAGGCTGATTGCAGCAGGAGTAGACGGGCTGGCTGTAATTCCGGCTGCAGATTCAGTACTCCCCCGAATCAAAGAAATGTGTGAGGAAGCACAGATTCCCTGGAGCATTTATTATCGTAGTATTATGGATGAAAATATAAAGTCAGAAATTGAAGCTTCGCCATATTATCTGGGAAATACATATGAAGATGAATATCAGGCAGGATATACCTTGACAAAAAAAATGGGAGAATCAGGATGTAAAAATATTGTATTATTTTCTACGGCGCTGGGAGATACCACAGGAGAACAAAGAGAGTCCGGGATGAATGATGCATGCGCAGAATACGATATGAAGGTTGTGAATGAATTTCGTGCAGTTGCTCAGGCTAGCGATGCTACACAGTCTATGGAAAGTGTTTTAACCACCCATCCGGAAGTTGATGGAATATTTATTTCAGCGGGTACATTAACTCCTGGCATTTTGCCGGCATTAACCAGTCTGTTAGATGAATATAACCGCAAAGACATTAAGATTACCATAATAGATTTCCCACAGGGATTACAGGATGCATTTGCAGAGGGGTATATGCTGGCAGCATGCGGAGGGCATAATGTAACCGATCCGTTATTTTCTGCAAGCCTCGTTATTAATAAAATAAAAGAAACACCGCTGTTTGACAAGTCAGAGTCTATTCGCATTAATCAGATGATTCTGGAAAGCGAAGAGGACGTGGTGAATTATTTTAAATATTGTGAAAATGGAATTTCAACATATACCCCAGATGAGGCGAAAGAGATGTTTTTTAAATTTGACAATAAAGACATTACATCTGAATCATTTAAAAAGACTGCAGAAGAGTATAATATTGATACTGTTGTAGAGCGGCATAAAGAACTTGTTAAATAGGCTGGACACTCTGGAAAGGAACTTACATATTATGAATAGAAAAGTAAAAGGCATTTGCCTTACACTATTTTTACCCCTGGGAATTTACATTCTATTTCTGATTTTTTCACCCGGGCGGTTTGGTAGTTTATCAGTATTACGGGCAATTTTTATCCAGTCTTTTATACCGCTGCTCTGTGCTTTTGGTATGGTATTCGGACGTTCTATGCGAATGCTGGATCTTAGCATTGGAGCCAGAATCATAGCTGCAAGTATGGCGGGGGGAATTGTTGCAATGAAGTACCATACCGGTCTTGCAGGCCTCATAATCGTGACGATAGCAGTTAGTATTGTATTAGGAATTATATGTGGACTGGTATTTAAATATTTTAAAATTCCTTCTATTGTGGTGTCTCTGGTTATTGCTATGATATTTGAAGTAATCGGTGCAAAAGTAACCGGCGGACAGGGTTTTTTGAAACTGGATAAGGATCTGACAATTTTAGGAGGAATGCCGTATAATCTGATTGTTGTAATTATAGCAGCTGTTTTGTTCTATTTAGTTTATTATAAAACAAAGTTTTGTTATAATGTTAGAGCAATCAGTGGAGATGAACTGATCGCCAAAGGTAATGGAATAAATGTGCCAAGAACAAAATTCCTGGCATATGTAATTGGTAGTTTTTTTATAGGAATTGCCGCAATTGTACAGATTAGCTATGCTTCTTCCATGTCTGCAAAGTTGAGCATGGAGAGTTTATCTATGGCATTTAAACCGCTTATGGCAATGATTATTGGGGTACAGCTTCAGAATTATGTTGGTATTCCTTTTGGTATATTTATAGGTTCATTTATGATATCAACCCTGTTTTCTGGTTTAGTGGCATTGGGCTTTCCTGCTCCGTCACAGGATATTGCGCTGGGAATATTCCTGGTAATTGTCATATCCATATCTACGAATACGCAAAAACTGTCAATGATATGGGAACGAGTGTTCAGAAAAAGAAACCAGCCGGAACATATTTGAAAATCAATAATGCGATTGCTACTAAGCACAAATTATGAAAACTTAGTTGAAAAAGAGGAGGATACTTGTGGAACAGTTAAAAGTAATGATTGTGGACGACGATATGCTGTCAGTAGATTATATAAAGAATCTGATTCAATGGGAAACTTATGGATTTGAAGTATCCCAGACAGCTTATAATGGAAAACAAGCTTTAAAATTATTTGACAAGTGTCCGGTTCAGCTGCTGATCACGGATATTAGTATGCCTCTTATGGATGGAATTGAACTGATCCGGGAGGTAAAGAAGCAATATCCAGAAACCAGAACAATTTTGCTGACAGCATACAGTGAATTTGAATATGCCAGAGCCGCAGTAACAGCAGGAGTTGACTATTATATTATTAAGGACGAGATGACTAAGGAAGTGCTGGCACAGAAACTGGCTTCCATAAAAAAGACAATTGGTAATATAAAACATATCTCCGGTATCCTTTTTCAAAAAGCATTGATTGATTTTTTTACAGAAGGGGAGGACTTTGTAGCGGAGAGATATCAGAATCAGGAAATCCTGTCTTTTTTTAGCCAGTCATATCCATGTATTCTTCTGGAACAAAATGAAGCGTGGAGATCGTGGGATGAAGGGGAAAACCATCTGGATACGTCAATGGCCGAGATCCTGAAAATTATTTTGGAAGAAATCGGGAATGATAACCTTATGCAGTATGGCATATTACCTTTTCACCAGATCTTGCTGTTTTTCAGACCGGATGGATCAGGTTATGATTATAAGCAATACCAGAGAATTATTCAAATGAGCAGTCGTTTGGTTGATCTCCTAAGAGAAGATAAAAAAGTTTTTACCGCTTATTATATGTATTTACCTGTTTCAGTAACTTATATCAATAAATTTATTAAGAACCGGTTAGACAGCTATGCTTTTCTTCATGGGTGTAAAAAAGCTTATTGCATGGAGGAATGCACGGTGACAGAGTCCCGGGAAGGAAAATCAGTTAGAGAAGAACAGGTAAAAAAGTATTTGGATGAACAGGATGAGAAAGGATTTTATTTATATGTGGAGGAGTGCCTGGCAGTACAATCCGTTGGTATAAGTATGATTTTTAAAAATCTGCAAGAGTTTATGCGTATACTGGATAAAATACTGCAGAGTGACGGTTTGGAACAGGCAGACGTATTTGAAACAAAGAGCCTGTATGATATTAAAGAGATCAGAAAGTGGATACAGGATGGATTTTCCCGTCTACTGCGAAGGCGGGGAAGCATGGGGGTTCGCTGGGAGGTCAGCGAGGCTATGCGCTATGTGAGGAAACACTATCAAAGGGAGGATCTTGCAATTTCTGAGCTGGCAGGCCATGTGGGAATCAGTAACAGCCGGCTGAGTGTTCTATTTAAACAGGATACGGGAATAACAATCAACCAGTTTATTACCGGGATACGTATTGAAAGGGCTAAGGAATTATTGCTTCAGGGTAATTATAAAGTATATGAAGTAGCGGAACAGGTGGGATATGTGACCAGTCAGTATTTGAGTAAGATTTTTTATCGGGAAACAGGCTGCTATCCGGCGGAATATAAGCGAAAGGGCTGAATAAATGTCGAAATTACAGAAGAGAGCAGTTCGAATGGTGATATGGATGTATCTGGCAGTACTGATAATCGGTACATTTTTTTCATACCTGATGATATTCAAGCCGCTGAAAAAAGAAGCAATTGAAAGATATCAGGCGCAGAATAATTATGTGTTGGAAGAAATGGATTCAAATCTAAAAATCATTGAGGAGTATGCAAACAGCATTGCCTATGCAAAGGAACTTACGAATGAATTGGAATGCTATGAGAAGGATAGCGCCAACAAGAACTATGAGTATGATTTAAGCAATACCTTAAATACGCTGGTCTATGTAAAATCAGGAGTAAGAAGCATTGCTTTACATAGTTTTGAAGCACCGGTTGTATATTCCTTGATACCTCCATCAGAAGCAGAGCAGGAAGTTCTTACAGGCAAATGGTATGAGGAACTCAGGGAGAGGAAAAGGGGCGGCGGATTTTCTCAGGGATTTTATGTCAAACAAGAGAATTCAAAAACCGTAAAGGTACTGGCTTACGGCAGGAATTTCCGGGTGCATGGACAGCGATTTACTGTAACAATTTTTCTGGACTATACAGAACTTTTTGGAAAAATAGAACGGTTCCGGGGACGGGAATTTGATAACTCGGCATGGCTGACATCCCAGAGGGAACCTCTTTTTCCAGAGCAGAATCATAAAGGGCAGGAACAGTTAGAAGAAC